>JAISQC010000136.1 GCA_031274465.1 Synergistaceae bacterium
TTTCGCTGCGCGAAATAGAGGCGCTGGCTGGCTCCCTCCATCAATAGGGAAGTAAAATCCCTGTCTCCCCCAATGGGGCAAGGCAGAGGCAGAGTCAAAGACTGCGGGCGGCGGCGCGCGAACCGGTCCAGGAGGCTATCAGGCTACCGAGCGAGCCAGCCGCCAGAAGCGCCACCGGAAGCGCGATATCGCGCGCCGAAAGAGGCGCGGCGGAGTAGATTGCGGAAGCGCCGTTCAGCGCGTCAAACGCCAGCCTCGCGCACAGACGGCCTGCCAGTTCGCCCGAGGCGATTCCCAAAGCTAGGGCCATCACGCCCTCCAGCCAGGAGATGAAAACCAGCGCCGAGGCGGAAACCCCCATGTCGCGCAGCAGCGCGCTCTCGGCGCTTCGGGCGGCGGCGGACCAGTGCAGGGCCATCAGCGTCGTCAGAAGGGCGCAAGCCGCTACCGCGTATGACACGACCGATAGGAAACGCTCGCCGCGCCCTATCATCGAGAACAGCCGCATCACTGTCTGAGACGGGAAGGCCAACTGCCCGGACGCGCTTCGCTGAAACGAGGCGGCGAGCGAGTAGGCCCCAGTGTAGGAATCGGGATGCACCAGTATGGCGGTGACGTCACCGTGGGAGCGGAGCTTGCCCGCGCGTCCGTCGCCATGCGCGTGCTCCTCCCATATATCACCTATCCCGACGAATACCGCCCGGTCATAAGGGCCGTATACCCTGTCGGCTATGCCCACGACACGATAGTCATGTTCGTGTTCGTCGTCGCCTGATATTCCGTGCAACGTCCTGAAGGACGCGCCTACGCCAAGCCCCGACTCGGACGCGGCGTTGGCGCCCAGCACCGCTTCGAAAGCACCCTCGAACCACCGGCCCTCTGCCAGACGAATCCAAGGGGAACCGTCGCCATTAGTGATCCGAGTCACATCGCGCGTAGTGCCGACGATGGGATGGCCGCTGAACGAATCGCCGAAGGCAAGCGGTACGGCGAAGCCCACCCGCGCGTCATCGCTTAATTCCGCGTAATCCCGCCACGCCAGATTGCCAACCGGGGCATCCTGAAGGAACACCGTATTTAGCACGAGCTGGTAGGGACTGCCTTTGGCCCCGACGACCAGCTCGAAAGGCTCGACGGCCCTTATCAGGCCCTCCTGCAACCCGATGGCTATGGACATCAGCGCGACGCACAGCCCAACGGAGAAAGCTATGACCGCCACGACCGAAAAAGTCTGAAGCGGGCGGCATCTCAGATGCCTAGAGGCTATGAAAGCCGACGTCAAGGGCCTCACGGAGACGGCGCCTCGGATCTCTTGAGAGGTATCTCGCGTGGCAGCAGCTTTATCACTTCATCGTCGTGAGTCGCGACCAGCAGGAGGCTGGATGACTCCGAACAGAGTTCGAGCAGCACCTTCATGACGACGCGCGAGTTTTCGGCGTCGAGGCTTGCGGTCGGCTCGTCCGCCAAAACCAGCGGCGGGGAGTGGAGGACGGCCCGAGCCACAGCAGCCCTCTGCCGCTCGCCGAGGCTGAGCTCCGATGGGCGGCTGCCCGCCTTGCCGCCGATCCCAAGACGCCGCAGGAGAGCTGCGGCGCGTTCGCGCGCTGCGGCGCGACCCATGCCGGATATCTCTCCCGCGAGCATCATGTTTTCCATCACGCTGAAATCGGGCAACAGGTTCATCTCCTGGCATACATAGCCTACAGCCGAGGCCCTCCAACGGGCTTCGGACGGGCCAAGAAGGCTCAGGTCCTGCCCGTTGAAGGATATCTCCCCGCCGGACGGCCGGATCAGCGCGGCGAGCAGCCTGAGCAGAGTCGTCTTCCCCGACCCGCTGGGGCCAGTCACGGCTATAGCCTCGCCCCCCAGCGCCGCGAGCGAGTCGAGCCGCAACGCTATGGCTGTGCTGCCGTCGGGCTGGCGATACTCCTTGCGCAGGGATTTGACAGTGAGCGACGGCACATACGCGCCATTGTCGCGCACGTTCATTCCTCCCTCAGGCTATGCGCGTATATGCGCACAAGGCTGACGAAGCCTGTGGCCTCGTCGGTCTTAGTCCCAAGCTCAAGCCTGCCCTCCACGCGAATCGGGCGGTCGAACGGCATGGAGGTTATCCGTTTTTCGACGTAGACCGCGACGATGTCTATCGGCCAGTCGGAGTCGGACGAACAAAAAGGGCATATCGACATCGGAGAGCGCGTCAGCACGAAAAAATTTATGGACGGCCTGAGCGGGGGCGCCATGAACCCCGTCATCGCAACGTCACGCCCGTCCAGCGATTTCAATTTGTCGGACAGCGTTATCCCAAGGGACGAGACTTCCGAGTACAGCTCGGCGAATTTCAGCTCTTCAGCACCTTCGGCATTCGACGCCGCAGCATCGAGGAGCAACAGACAGGAGAGGAGAGCCAGGACCCTTACAGCGGCCCCGGCTCCGTATTTGAAGAGGAGGGAGGCTGACGCCGCCCCTCTGGAGGTGGCAGTTCGATATTGCATGTGCCCCTAGGCGCGGGCTTTACTTCTGGGTCGGGTCGAGCCCGAGTGCCCCGACGATGCCGAAGAAGACCTCGGTATTGTCCATGACCCCCATGAAGTAATCCGCCCCCGGGCCCGCCGCCGACAGCGGGACATCGTCGGCGGCGTGAACTTCGGACGACTCGGCAACCGGAATGTTGCCCAGGTAGAAAACCCCGCCAGGCGCGCGGCTTGCATTGGCAACCGCCGCGTCGCCCGACATTATGGCCGGCGAAACCGGCTTGCTCTGGGCCTTGTAGCCCTCGTAATAATCCGGGTGGTTCGCGTACTGCACGACGAGCGTCACGTCCGGCGCGGGATCGTCAGGGTATCCGTCGCCGCCGGCATCCGAGAACGTCGGGAAGATGGCGTTCGCGTACGTCCGGACGGCCTCCCTGCCCGACTTGCCGTCGCGCTCGTGGTAAGTGCCGGTGATGCTGATCCCGTGCGAGTGGTCGGCAGTGGATATTATGAGCGTTGACCCCTCTTTTTCGGCGAACTTTCTGGCGACCCCTATCGCCTTGTCGAACTCTATGGTGTCATAGGCGGAGCGCTCCCAGTCCATCGCGTGCAGTTGCTTGTCGATGCAGGCGCCCTCGACCATCAGGAAGAAGCCATTTTCGTTCATGCTAAGCGTATCTATCGCCTTTTGCGTCATCTCCGGCAGTGTCGGCTGGTCCGTGAAGCCGCCGAGGACTTCCGGGTCTTTCAGCATCTCGCGGTCGAGATAGACGTTCATGTTGTCGAGGTTGAAAAGCCCCAATATCTTGCCGCCTTTGGCGGAAGCGAGTTCAGCCCTGTCCTTCGCGAAAGCGTAGCCGGCGAATTTGAATTCGTCTATCAGGTTGCGCTCGTCCTTGCGCTTGGAGCCGGGGGAGCTAGCCGGAAGGAAGTGCCACGACCCGCCGCCTAGGACGACGTCCGCTTTCAGCATCTCGCCGGCGATGTAATTCTGCTCGGCGCGCCGGCGCGTGTGGGCCACCATCGCCGCCGGTGTCGCGTCGGTTATGTTGGAGGTCGTGACGAGCCCGACAGACATTCCGCGCGCGCGCCTCACGAGTTCCGCGATGTTCTCGACTTTGGGGTGCTCAAACGGATCCTTGCTCGAATTCTCGTAGACGCCCATCGCGTTGACAACCGATTTATGCCCCGTGGCGTAGGCGGACGCGGCGTTGGCGGAGTCGGTGACGAGCGAGTCGTAGCCGGACGTGCTGACCAGCGCCATGCCGTCGTTCAGCAGCTCCATGTTGAGCAGCCCGTCGTACTTGCCCTGAGTTATGCCCTTGGACATGATGCGCGCTATCTGCCTGCTCGCGAGTCCCATTCCGTCGCCTATGAAGAGGATGACGTTCTTCGCGCGCTTCTGGCCGGGAGCGGCGACCGTGTAGTTCACGCTCGACCTGATGGTCTTGCCCTCGGCGCGCGCCTCGACGTCCACTTTGACCGCGCCCGGCTTCAAGAGGGCGACGCCGTTCAAGCGGTAGCTGCTCAAACTATCTTCGTTCTTCAGCACAGGGGCGACGCCGAAAAATTCTGCGGCGTCGCGGCCATCTATGGACACTTTGATCTCGTCCGCTTTGGCGCCGCGGACTTCGATCTCCATGTCGAACTTCTGCCCAGCGAGGAACTTTGCCCTGTCAATCGGCAGAGTAACCAGCGTAGCGTCCGCGAAAGCCGACCGCCCGCTCAACAAAATCATTCCAACCACAATCAGCGCTTTTCTCCAAAACATCCGCTCAACACCTCCGTCAAATATGTGATGAAATACTATCAGGAGGTTGTGTCGGAAATGTTACATGTAAGTAAAGGAAGGGTTAACGAGCCGCTTCGTCAGTCAATGGCGGGAAAATCGCTCAATCGCCGGCTCTAGCGCCCGAAATTATTTCAAGCGCTAAACGCTCCGCGAGATCCAACCCTTCCAAAGCCTTTGACGCGTAATCCTCCGCCAATCGGATCGCCCCCCTTATCCCCGAGTACGTCTTGTTCAGCATGACGCCCCCGGCGGGATAGGAGATCAAAAGATGAGGGACATTCATGCGCCTTGCGGCATCGGCCTCGAGCGAGCTCCCTAGGATCATCCGCGCGGAGCTTCGCTTCAGGATTTCGCGTATCTCGCGCCCGTCCTGCGAACGATGGACGCTATGGGCGATGCTGTCCAGCGGGGATGGTCCCCCGCTCTCACCGCAATCTGCCAAATCCGTCACTATCGCTTCCTCCACTGCGGCGCCGAGATATTCTTTGAGAAAACCGCCGACCCCGATGAGCGTCCGCTCGTCACCCACGACAGCAATGGGCGTTCCCGCGATTTCATCGTAATAATCGTCCAGAGCGCTCAAAAAAAACTGAAAATAGCTCTCCTCTTTTTTCAAAAAACCTTCAGCCAGGCATGAGGGCTCTTCGTCGAAGCCAATCGCTTCGGCCACGGCGCGCGCCATGGCGCGCACATCGCCAATGCCGGTCGGCGGGGACGCTAAAACGAGCTGGGGGACGCCGTATTTTCCCTCCAAAAAATCGCCGGCAAACCTCCCCCACTTCGAGAAAACGACGCTCAAGGAGGCGTCGGGCGCGGACGCAAGCTCATCGACCCCGCCATCCGGACCGAAAAAAGCGTTTACGCCAAGCCCAATTCCTTCGAATATTCTTG
>JAISQC010000137.1 GCA_031274465.1 Synergistaceae bacterium
CCATAAAAATGGTCCTCGACGTAGCTCTGCTACGCCTGCGGCCATTTTCACGACAACCGCTTTGACGGAGAACGAATCTACTCCATTTCGCCGAAAAGAACATTTATTCAGCGTTTCCTAAGGGATACGGGGCCGCGATATGGAATATGCAGTAGAGATGGAGCGCATCACAAAAAGATATCCGGGCGTGTTGGCTAACGACGACGTCTCGCTTTGCGTAGGTGCGGGCGAGATTCACGGGCTGATCGGCGAAAACGGCGCGGGCAAATCGACCCTGATGAACATCCTGTACGGGCTCGAACTCCCCGACAGCGGCGTCATCAGGGTTTTTGGCAGGGAGGCCGCAATCGGGTCCCCGAATGCGGCGATAAGGCTCGGCATCAGCATGGTGCATCAGCACTTCATGCTGATGCCCAACATGACGGTTTTGCAGAACATCATACTGGGCAGGGCGCCAACCCGCTTCGGCTTCATAGACCGCGCTAAGGCGCGGGAGGCGATCTCCGATATAATCGACAGGTACGATCTAGCCGTGGATCTCGATTTAAAAATATACCAGCTTTCCGTCGGGCAGAAGCAGAGGGTGGAGATAATCAAAGCCCTCTACCGAAGGGCGAAAATTCTGGTGCTCGACGAGCCTACCGCAGTTCTCACGCCTGACGAGACGAACAGGCTGATGTCCGTGCTTAGGAGGCTGAAGGAGCAGGGTATATCGATAATCTTCATCACCCACAAGCTGCGCGAGGTCATGGAGGTCAGCGATATGATCACCGTCATGCGCAAGGGCGCGGTGACGGGGCGCGTCAAGGGTGCCGAGGCCAGCGCAGGGTCACTCTCCACCATGATGGTCGGGCGCATAGTAGATATGAGCGTGCCGAAGGCGGAGAGGAAACCGGCAGAAGAGCCGATAGTGGAGATAGATTGCCTTCACGCGCTCAACTCCCGTGGCCTCCCTGCGCTGCGCGGCGTCAGCTTCCGCATATTTCCCGGGGAGATAGTCGGCGTAGCGGGGGTGGAGGGCAACGGGCAGACCGAGCTGATCGAAGTGATATCCGGTTTGTCTCGCCCCCTCTCCGGAAGCGTCAGATTCATGGGGCTTGACGTCACCCACATGCCGGTGAGGCCGCGCCGCGAGCTCGGCATGGCCCATGTCCCGGAGGACAGGCTGAAGCAGGGCGTCGCCGCCTCGTGCAGCATACGCGACAATTTGGTCCTAGGCTGCTATTATAGGCCGCCCTATTCGAAATTGGGCGTCATGGACAACAACCGCCTGTCCGGGCTGGCCGAAAGATTAAGGGAGGATTTCGACATCAAGGCGCCGGGCACTGGAGGCCTGCTTGGAACCCTTTCGGGAGGGAACATGCAGAAGGTCGTCTTCGCGCGCGAGACGCACGACTCGCCGAAGTTCCTGATAGCGGCCCAGCCGACCCGCGGCGTCGATATAGGGGCGATAGAGTACATACGCCGCAGGATAATGAGGCTCAGGGACGAAGGGAGCGCCATCCTTCTCGTATCTGCGGAGCTTGATGAGATACTTTCCCTGTCGGACCGCATCCTCGTGATGTACGAAGGAGAGATAGCGGCGGAGGTCGATGGCAATTGCGCCGACGAGGACGAAATAGGCCAATTCATGATGGGGGCCAGGCGGAAGGGGCATTCGGATGCCTGAGGGGAAGTTTCGCGCGATAGCCAATCAGATCGGAATGATAGTCTCCGCTGTCGCGTTCGCCACGTTCTTCCTGTGGGTTTCGGGGTACGACGCGCTTGCCATCGCCAAGGGCCTCGCCGCCGGCGTCACTTCGGACATCGCTGGCACAGTCCGCTGGGCGACGCCGCTCATATTGGGAGGGCTTGCGGTATGCGTCGCCTTCAAGGCCGAGGTGTTCAACCTCGGCGTGGACGGCCAGCTCTGCATGGGAGCTGCCGCCGCTGCCGCCGCAGCGCTGTATTTCCCCGCGCATGGCAGGCTCGCCCTCTGTTCGGCGGTCGTGCTTTGCGCGATGGCCGCCGGCGCCGCATACGCGATGGTCCCAGCCCTTCTCAAGGTGTTCTGGAACACGAACGAGGTGGTATCTACGCTGTTGCTGAACTTCATAGCGTCGCTCTTCGTGGAGTATCTGGTCACGGGGCCGATGAAAGACACCTCCGTCGGAGTCAACCTCAACGCCAGCGCGATCATTCCAGAGAACGCGTTCTTGCCGCGATTGCCCTATCTGCAGCCGTCGGCGGCGAACGTAGGGTTCTACATCGCTTTGGCCGCAGCCGCTGTGATGGCGTGTTGCTTCTACAAGACCACCCTGGGGTTTGAGATAAAGATAGTCGGGGCGAACGAGAGCCTCGCAAACTGCGGCGGCATCCGCGCCAAGAAGACGACCGTGCAGGTCATGGCGATCAGCGGCGCCATATCGGGTTTGATCGGGGCGATTGAAGTCGCCGCCATACAGCATCGCCTGATGGCTGGGTTCAACCCCGGTTTTGGCTTCGACGGCATAGTCGTGTCGCTTTTGGCGAAGAACGACCCGATAGGGGTGGTTTTTTCCGGGGCGTTCTTCGGGGCGCTCAAAAACGGTGGAATAAACATGGAGCGACTGACCGACGTGCCGTCAGCCGTGACCGAGATAGTGATGTCCATAATCATAATCACCATAAGCGCGCGGATCGTGCTGCCGAAGCTGAAAAAACGCGCCCGCTCGGATCAGGGGAAGGGGTAGCCGGCATGGACATCTTCGCTGGAAGCGGTATCTGGGCGTCGATGCTTAGGATAGCGACCCCTGTCACGTTGGCCGCGATGGGCGGGCTGCTGTGCCAGCGGGCCGGGGTCTTCAACATCGCGCTTGAGGGCTGCATGCTGGCTGGCGCGTTCTCCGGCATCGCGGTCGTCCAGTACACGGGAGGAAGCGTTACGGCGGGGATGTTTGGCGCGGTTGCCGCAGGAATGCTGCTCGGCGCGATATTTGCCCTTTCAGTGGTGCAATTCAGGGCGAACCAGATAATCGCCGGCATCGCCGTCAACATGCTGTGCCTTGGCCTCACCTCGTACCTCCTGCGCAGCCTGTTCAAGGTGCAGGGGGTCATCCGCCCCAAGGTCATCGACAAGCTGGCGCCGGTTGGCATCGGGCCTCTCGCCGACGTGCCGTTTCTGGGGGAGATGCTCGGCGGGCAGAGCGTGGTGGCGTATTTAGCGATATTCTCGGTGTTTTTGGTCTGGCTTCTGCTCAACAAGACGGAGGCCGGCCTCGATATATGCGCGGTGGGAGAGTCGCCCGACGCGGCGAGGACAGCCGGCATAAGCCCCGGCGCGATCCAATGGGCAGTGATACTGGCCTGCGGCGGTCTATGCGGCCTTGCCGGGTCATACCTTTCGACGGCCATCGTCTCGCAGTTCTCGGAGAACATGGTGCAGGGGCGCGGGTTCAACGCGTTCACCGCAGTGGTGTTCGGGAACGCGAACCCCATAGCGACGTGGCTGGTGACGCTTTTGTTCGGCCTAGCGGACGCCATCGGCATTCGCATCGAACTCAAGGGGACTGGTTTTTCGCCGTCCGTCATAAAGATGTTCCCGTTCGCCCTGGCTCTCGCCGCCCTCGCCGTCAGCTCGTATGTCGGCAAGCTCAGGCGCGCCAGCGCGCAAAAGGCATGGAAAAAATAGCAGGGCGCCGCTGAAACGGAAGTTCTTTTCGGCGAAATGGAGATGAAAGAATGCCGAGATTCACTATAGTCGTGCTGGACAGCGTCGGAGTTGGCGCTATGCCAGACGCGGAACGCTTTGGGGACGCCGGGGCCAATACCCTCGCCCACGTCATGCAGGCCGCAGGGGGCTTGAACATACCAAATCTGACCGATTTGGGCCTGTGCAACATCGACGGCCTGAATCTGCCGGGCGTCGCTCATCCATCCGGCTGCTACGGCAGGTGCGCCGAGCGGTCGGACGCCAAGGACACGACATCCGGGCATTTCGAGATAGCCGGCCTCGTAGTCGGCAAGCCGTACAGGGTCTTCGAAAAATTCCCCCCAAGGATCATCGGCGAGCTCGAACGCCGCATAGGCACTAAGACGATAGGCAACTACCCGGCATCCGGAACTGAGATAATACAGGCACTCGGCGACGAGCACATGTCAACTGGATACCCTATAGTATATACGTCGGCGGACAGCATAATGCAGATCGCTATGCACGAGGATGTCATCCCCCTCGCCCGCCAGTACGAGATTTGCGGGATCGCCCGCAAGCTCATGCAGGGCGACGACACGGTTGGGCGCATCATCTGCAGGCCTTTTGCCGGAGGGGGCGGGCGATACGCCAGAACGGAAAACCGCCGCGATTTCGCTGTGGACCCCCCAGGGTGCACATTGCTGGATCTTTTGAAGGACGAAGGCAGGGACGTCATCGCAATCGGCAAGATCGAGGACATCTTCAACCGGCGCGGCATCACCGAAATCGAACACACTAAGAACAACGCCCAAGGGATAGACGCCGTGGCGCGCTTTCTGGGCGGCGATTTCGACGGGCTGCTCTTCGCCAACCTCGTGGATTTCGACATGCTATACGGGCACCGCAACGACGCGGAAGGGTACGCTCGGGCTTTGGAATATTTTGACGGCAGGCTGCCTCTTTTGATGGAGCGCATGGCGGGCAACGACATTTTGGCCATTACCGCCGACCACGGCTGCGACCCCACCCATCCCGGCACCGACCACACCAGGGAATACATCCCTCTTCTGGTGTGGGGGCCGAAATTGCGAAGCGGCGCCAATCTCGGCACGCGCCGCACTTTCGCCGACATAGGGGCGACGGTTGCGGACTATTTCGGCTGCGAGGGCAGACATAAACTCGCCGGCGAATCCTTTCTCGGCGAGATAAAAGGCATGTGAGCGCGAATTCAGGGTTTTTTTATTATATGAGCAGCTAAAGCAAGAGAATCAAGAGCTTCGTGCTGACATGCGGCATGGCGGCGCTTTCAAAAGCAACGCTGGCGAAGTTCGTCCGCGACGCGGCGGCAAGAGTGAACATTGAGCCGCTGATACAAGATTTGCTGAACGGCGAAGTCATTCACGTCGATGAAACCCCGATAAGAACCACAGAACGCCCAAGCGAGGGCAGACAACAGGAAACCTCCTCGAAGACAACGTTCAACGCCTACATTCGGACATATTCCAACGGCACGGCCACAGTGCTTACGGCGACTCCGAGAAAGACCGAGGAAAGCGTTGCAGAGGACAACATCCTGACCCGATTTCACGGCATAATCTCGCAAGGCCGCGAGTCAAAGTTTTACAATTTCGGCGGCGGGCACGCGACTTGCGGGGCTCGCCTGAGCCGCGAATTGAAAGGCCTTGCGGAGTTGCAGATGTGCGGTTGGGCGTCTGAATTCCGGGAGTTTTACGTCGGAATGAACGCGCGCAAGAATGACGATGTTAGAAATGGAATGTCGGCTTGCGAGCCGGCGTTGCCGCTCCAATTTGAGCAACGCTATGATGAGCTTTTTGAGCGGGGCGCCGCCCTGCTGGCCTCAATGAATCCGAAAACCTTCGGATACGACGGGCTTAGGCGAATGTTGAACCGCCTTGCAAAGCGCAAGGACAATTATATGCTGTTTGTCCGCAACTGCGCAGCCCCGTTCACCAACAATCAGGCAGAGCGGGATCTGCGGCACTGCAAAACCAAGCAGAAGATTTCCGGCTGTTTCCGCAGCTGGCAGGGAGTTCTTGATTATTGCAAAATTCGCTCATTTTTAGATTCCGCTAAAAAATACGGCGATAATCTTATGGATTCGCTTCAACGCTTATTACGCTCTTTTGTCCCCGCTGGACAGTAACAAATTGCTCGAAAAAAAGGTCACAATGCAAGATTATATTTTACTGTTATTCACGTTCATAGTATTCTTTGGGCAGGAAAAAACTTGACATTAAAGGGATGACAAAGTATTATGTTTGAAACATTGCACTCATAAAAAGGGTATGGAACCTTGACAAATCAATGTTCAGCAAGAAAGCGAAAAAGACTCTGTCTTGTCAGGCGCATTTTTAAATATTTAGATTTTAACGTCAATGGGGACGCGGATATGCAATCTTCAAACGGTCTTTCCAATCGTTTTCAAATCCACAAACTGTGTTAATCTTTTCAAAGCATGAAACTTTTTTGGACGCTCTGTTTGTTGTGAATAAATCATACCAAAAGATGTCGTATGTCACTACTTTTTGCGGAACTTGATTGTTTTTTCAAGGCACTATACCCTTTTCACGAGTGTCAAATTTCAGTTACGAGAAAATGAATCTGCGAATCAAAGATATTTATCAAAAGGAGTATGTTATGGAAACGCTGAATAAAGAAAAAAACACCTTGCAGACGGTAGACCGCGCGTTGGCGCTGATTTCATTGTTTGCCACAGCGGCGAAAGGCTTGAGTGTTCTGGATATTTGTAAACAGATGGGCATTACGCGCAATACAGCTTACGCAATGTTGAATTCTCTCGTTGCGGAAGACTATATCGAAAGGGATGAGGTCAGTGGCCGCTATTTTATAGGTTGCCGGTTTTATGAACGAGCACAGTGTTATTTGAATCGTTTTCCGATCATCAACATAGCGGAGCGTCATATGACGCGCTTTACCCGCGAATACAAACCCTATCAAGTCAACCTGAACGTCTATAAATCCCCCATGCGGACCGTCATTCTGCTCGTACACTATTCCGAGTCAACGCCGCGTGTGTCATCTTCCTTTTCAACCTGGGCTTACGCCTCGGCTTCCGGCAAAACACTACTAGCGTTTATGCCTGAAAATAAATTAACGCATGACCTTGAAGGTTGCGATTTTAAGCCGTTCACCCCCCACACCGTTAAGAACCGGGAGGAATTGTTAGCGCAACTTGAGGATATTCGCAAAAAAGACTACGGCATTGAATTGGAGGAAATTAGCCACTTTCGAGGTTGTATCGCGGCACCAGTTCGCGACATGTCTGGCATGGCCACGGCGACTGTTAGTTTTCCGATGGACGCTTTGAGCATCCGCAAAAATGAGTTGACCCTTGCCAGAGAGATTACCTATCTCGCTGGTGAAATATCTACTGAACTGGGATACAGTCATGGGCTGTACCGTTAGGCAGTGCTTAAAAATAAGCTTTACATTTAGATATATTTGTGTTATGCTTCAATCATGGACAAAGCGTCGGAAGAAAGGATACTCAACACATTGCCGCTATTGAACGAGAGGCAGAGGCGGCTATATTTGGCTAACGAGGCGAAAGCCATAGGCCATGGCGGCATCACGCAAGTCAGCAA
>JAISQC010000212.1 GCA_031274465.1 Synergistaceae bacterium
TAAAAATGGTCCTCGACGTAGCTCTGCTACGCCTGCGGCCATTTTCACGACAACCGTTTCGACGGAGAACGAATCTACTCCATTTCGCCGAAAAGAACATTTATTCAGCGTTTCCTTAGGGAAATGCTGAATAACACGCCGCGCTGAGTTCATTGACAATGACTTGATTGGTGGTTAAAATCACACATATGATTGAAATAAAAGTTCACTCTCTGCCCGTATAGAGCGCGTTTGTTGGTTGGTTTTTTATTTCAGCGCAGGTCTAATTTAAATTATGAAAAGAGGGCAAAAAATGAAAAAATCGCGTGTTTCGGCAATATGCGTGGCAATCGCCGCCATTTTCGGGCTGTCTTCCGCAGCGTGCGCGGCAGAGGGGAAAATACTTCGTTTCGGCGCGGTCAACATGAAATCGCCGCTCGACATGCAGATCAATTCATTCAGCCGGGTAATGGACATTTCCGACGCCATAGTCGAGCCGCTCTTGCGTCTGGACGAGGAGAACAGGGCGCTTCCAGTGCTTCTCGCGCGGATGCCCGACGTGGTGGGGGATGCCACTGTGTATCGCTTCGAGCTGAAACCCGGGATAAAATTCCACGATGGCTCCACACTGAAAGCCTCGGACGTGAAATACACCTTCGAGCGCATGTTCATGCCGGATACTGGGGCTGAAATGTCCTACATATGCGACATGATAGTCGGCGCGCAGGACATGTTGGAGGGGAATGCGGACGAGCTTGCGGGATTTAAGATAATCGACGACCTCAACTTCGAGATATCCTTGTCATATCCCTACACCCCGTTCATTCAAAGCATCGCGACCTCATACGCCGGCATATATCCCGAAGCCGCGTGCAAGGCGGCGGGGAAGGGGTGGGGCGTGACGTCCTATCTCGGCACTGGGCCGTTCAAAGTGACCAAGCTGGATCTAGAGGGCGGCATATCGACGGAGCGCTTCGAGGATTATCACGGCGCCAGACAGCCGCTCGACGGGGTGGAGTTCGTTTTCGTGGAGGACTCCAACGCCCGGCTCGCGGAGTACGAGAGGGGAAACTTGGACATCATGGCGCTCGACGCCACACTTTACCCTGAATACTCCCAAAGCCCGCTCTCTTCGGAGATTGGGAGCTTTACACCGATAGGCCTCATCTTCCTGAAACCGAACGTCAAGGACGGTCGGCTCAGCGACGTGCGTGTCAGGGAGGCGCTGTCGCTCGCCATCGACAGGAAGGCCATAGCCGACGGCCTGATGAAGGGGACGGCGACCGAGGCTCGGACCTTCCTCGCCCCCGGCATGTTGGGGTATGACGAGAGGGCGGAGCAGTATGAGCGTGACGTGGCCCGGGCGAAGGAACTGCTGGCGGAAGCGGGCTATCCTGATGGCATCGAGATAAAGGGCTATATCAAAAGCAGCGACATGGACACCATGTTCGGGCGCGTCCTAAGCGCGGTTCAGAGTCAGGCGCGCGAGGCGGGCATAGAGGTCGAGATAGTTCAAGTCGATCCCTCGGAGATGTCGGGCGTTCGCGGCGAGGGCAAGGTGTCGCTCGAAATTTACGATTGGTACGCGGATTTCCCCGATCCCGACGGGTTCATATACTCGATGCTCTATTCGTCGAACGCCGCATCGTGTTCGAGCAATTACGACAGCGGCGAGTTCGACAAGCTCCTCGACGACGCGCGTTCAGCGGACGACGAGGTCCTGAGGGCGGAGCTGTATTTCAGGGCCGACCAACTCGCCACCAGGGTTGACTACGCCGCCCTGCCCCTCTTCCACGAGAATTTGTATTATCTTTGCAAGCCATACGTGAAAAACTTCAAGATGGTTTACAATGATGTGTACCATTTTTATGGAGTCGATATCGAAAAATAAGAAATGAGCCGCAGTTTGACAGAAATACATTGACGAGCGCCTGATGGACTCCGTTTTGAAAGGGGCATGAAAATGAGGGTATTCATATCGATTGATGCGGAGGGCAGCACCGGCATATTCAAACTCTCCCAAGTCATTCCCGGGAACCCCGACTACGATTTTTGTCGGCGCATGATGGAGGGCGATGCCAATGCGGCGATCCGTGGCGCGTTCAGCGGAGGGGCGCTGGACGTTCTGGTGAACGACGCGCACAACAACGGGGACAACATCCGCATCGAGAATCTGGATTCGAGAGCGCGGCTGATAAGCGGAAGCGCGAAGCCCCTGTCGATGATGGAGGGCATATCGGGCGCGTTCGACGCGGTCCTGCTCTTGGGTTATCACTCGCGCAAATGCGACCGGGGCGTGATAGCGCACACATACAGTTACAGCAGCATGTTCGAGGTGCGAATCAACGGGCGCCCCGTTGGCGAGGCCGAGATCAACGGATATCTGGCGGGAAGTTTCGGCGTGCCGGTGGCGTTCCTCTCGGGCGACCAATACGTGACAGAAAACATCCGCTCCGTCATACCGGGGGTCAGGACGGTTGACACGAAAAGGGCGATCGGCGTGGCCTCGTCCGAGTGCGTGCATCCCGAGGTGTCGTGGAAGCGGATAGAGGACGGGGTTGCCGCCGCCCTCGCCGACCTGAAGCGCAACCCGATAAAGCCGATGAAGGACGCGCCGTACACTCTGGAGATTCAGTTCGCCACGACTGCCCACGCGGCGCTGGCTCTGCGCCTGCCGGGCTCGAACATCGCAGAGCCGACCACGGTCCGCTACAAAGCCGACGACTACATGAGGATATACAACGCATTCCTGTGCATGGCAGCGCTTTCCTCGGCGTTCGACGAGCGGGCATGAGGCTCGCTGTGGCAATGGTCCAATCGCCCGGCGAGGGCTAGAAGCCTGCGGACAGGCGCTTTGCGATCTCGTCGTATTCGAGGGAGTTTATTTTTTCCTTGAGCCACTCCACCAGCTCGCTGCCCGAATCGTACGTGAAACATTCGAGGGATGACATGGTCTCGTCCATGCCGCCCGCGTCGAAGTTCATCGCGTACGTCCTCAGGCGCTCCAACAGCCCCGGGTCGGGCGCCGCCAAATGCCCCTTCGGAGATGGGGCTGGCATCTTTCCCAGCAAATCACGAAGGTTGTCGATCAGGGCGCGGGCGGAGGATATGAACGCTTCGTTGCCCTCGGACACGGTTTCAAAATCGCCGGCCTTCGCGGCAAATTCAAGCCTTTCTGCCATTTCCCCCACCGAACGCGCGCATATTCCCATGCTCGAGCCTTTTATGCCGTGAACCGCAATGGCGTATTCGGAGAGGGTTTCTTTGGCTGGCGCGCCAACCCGCTCCAGCAGGCCCGGGGTGTTGTCTACGTAGGAGCGCAGAACCTGCATGTACCCCTCGCCGCTGCCGAAGCGCGAGAGCCCTTCATCCAGGTCGATGCCGCTTATCCGCGCCATGCGTATCGCGTCCCAGCCGGATTCGGGCGAAGGGCGCTCAGGCTGGGGCTTGGCGCCGGAATCAGCTTCATCCGGCTTCCTGTCCCGTATCCAGCGGTTCAGCAGGCTGTCCAGCTTGATTATGTCGATTGGTTTTGAAATATAGGCCTGAAATCCGCACCGGAGGAACATTTCCTCATTTCCAGCGAGCGCGTTTGCGGTAAGCGCGATTATCGGAACGGTGCGCGCGTATTCCGTTCCTATTTCGTTTCTGATGATGCTTACGGTTTCCACGCCGTCCATCTCGGGCATCATGTGATCCATGAAGACGAGGTCGTACACCGTCTTGCAGTTGCGGATTATGTCTATCGCCTGTTTCCCGCTCGAAGCGCAATGAACCGTCAGCTTATACGGCATCATGAGGCCTCTTGCCACGTCCAGATTGGTGATCACGTCGTCCACGACCAGGATTTTGCCCCATGGCATGGGGGATCGGGCGAGGTTTTTGATGTTGCTGTTGTCGGACAGCCTGAAAGTCCGCAGGTTTTTGGCGGTCTCGCTTCCTATCGGCGTCGGGTCAGATATTTTCTGAGGGATCGTTACGGTGAACACGGACCCCTTGCCGTATTCGCTCTCGACCTCTATCGAGCCTTCCATCAGATCCACGAGGTTCTGCGTGATGGAAAGGCCGAGCCCGGTCCCCTCCACCTTGCGGTTTGCGTATTCATCGAGTTTCTTGTATTCGGAGAAGATGTTCGGCATGTCGTTTTTCTTGATCCCAATTCCCGTGTCGCTCACCGCAAAGGTGAGAGTGGCGAGGTCGCCACCGCGCCTAGCGCAGGTTATTTTGAGCGTCACGGTGCCCTCTTTGGTGTATTTGAACGCGTTGGAGAGCAGGTTGTTGAGTATCTGCTTTATGCGTATCTCGTCTCCGTAGAGCTTCGACGGTATGTCCGCGTCTATCTCCGGCTTGAAGGTTATCGGCTTCGACGCTATGCGCACTACGTTCATGCGGGCGGTGTCGTTTATCAGATTGGCGGTATCGTAAACGGCGGGCAATATTTCAAATTTTCCCGACTCTATTTTCGATATGTCGAGGACGTCGTTTATTATCCCAAGCAGAGTGGCGCCGGACGAGTATACCTTTTCTATGTTGTCGTGGGAGTCCTGCGGCAGTTCGTTTCGCAGCTCGATCTCGCTGAGCCCGATTATCGCGTTGAGCGGGGTGCGTATCTCGTGGCTCATGTTTGCCAGAAACGCCGTCTTCGCCTGTGACGCGGCCTCCGCCTTCTGCACCTGTAGGATGTCGCTCATATCGCGGAACAGCGCCATTGCGCCGATCGTTCTCGATTCGGCGTCGATCATGGGGGTGAACCTGATGGAGTACAGGTGGAACCTCTTATCCCTGTCGAAGTCAAAAGAAGATTCCAGCGATATGGTTTCCCCCTCGCCGATGGTCGCCGCCAGCGCGGCGTTGAGGCGCTCTGTTTCCGAAGGCGGCATGAAATCCCTCAGGACCTCGGAGAACGTCATGCCTATGATCGAGCCGCAGTTGATTCCGGTCTGTTTCAGGAACGTTTCCGTGTAGTCTACGAACCTGCCGCGCTCGTCGAAGATGAAAATGATGTCCGGGCTGTTTTTCATCAGCAGGCCGAGAAATATCTCCTGCGTGGTTTTTTCCAGAGCGAGCTTTGAAATGTTTTTAGAAGTCAGCCACGTTATCGGGGTCATCATGATGGTGAAGGCGAGCATGATGAAGATGACGTTGGTTTTAGCGCCGTTGATCGCGTTTTCCAGCGAGGTGGTGCGTATTCCGGCCGCTATTATGCCCACCGTGCGCCCTTGAAAGACGAAAGGCTTGTAGTATGAGCGCAGCGTGACGCCGTTTGCCATGGCGCGCTCCGTGAAATAGGCCCCGCCTTTTTCCATCACGGCTTTCGACGCGTCGGGGCGCGCTTTTGAGCCAATGATGCGCTTCCCGTCCTCCCTTATCGTCGTTGTGACTCTGGTATCTCCCAGGAAAAGAGACATCTCCACCCTGTACATGCTCGCGAGCCGGTCGATCGTCTCCGTGCCCCCCAAGTCCGCCCCGATCACGATTGCCCCCACTATCTGCGAATTCCGCATTATCGGCGCCCCGTAAAAAACGCCGAGGTTTCTCGAAGTTTTCGTGGAAAGGGCCAGAGTCTCTCGCCCCGCGAGCGCGCTGTCGATATATTCGCGAACGGTCTCGTTGTCGCCCGACTCGCTCCGCGGCCTGCTCAATATCTCCCCTTCCGCGTCCGTTATCGTCACCGTGTTGGAGCGCGACGCGTTCAGATACGGCTGCACCCTCCTGTTCAGCTGGAAAATGTCTCTCTTGTGGATGAGCCGGGCCATTTCATCCGCTCCGAATAGATTTTTCTCGAAGTCCTTCAATTTTCCGACGGTTTCTTTGATATTTCTGTCAAGGCCGCCGACAGCCGTCTGTATGGTGCTGTCCATGTCGTCGCGTATCGTGTCGATGAACACGATAGAGGACATGATCGAGGTTACGATTACCCCTGCAAGCATGAAAAACATGCTCGTAAGGAAGACTCTCCTGCCTATTCCGATTTTGGCCAATTCTAAAACGCCCTTTCACGGAACCGCTGATCGGTCAATGTGCCTTAAGTGCCAACCATAAACGCAAACAATCCTTTCGCATAATTTTTAATATTTTACAAACAGCACTCTACCACGGTTTCGCGTGGAAAAAATCGTGAAAAATAGTGACGCTTTTCCCGGGAATTATGACTACCGAATGACTTTGAGGCGCTCCTGCGGCGAAGCCGCAAGACGCGGCGCCTCAACAGGCGGGGCGCCGCTTCGGGATGAGGGGGATGCGGGGGTCAGTCCGCGAGGGCGGTTATGCCGGTCATGTCTTGCGCTATCGCTATTTTCGTGCCGCCTTCGATGAAAACTAGGAAAAAAACCATGGCTGGTTCGGGGACGGCGACGCATCCGTCGGTAGGCCTGCCGGTGGAGCAGTGCAGGAATATTGCGGATCCCTTGCCGGGCACGACGGGGTTGGCGTTGT
Organism: Synergistaceae bacterium; assembly: GCA_031274465.1. Taxonomy (GTDB): domain Bacteria; phylum Synergistota; class Synergistia; order Synergistales; family Synergistaceae; genus JAIRKI01. The sequence goes on from JAISQC010000212.1 coordinate 6,415, forward strand.
AGTTTATCGCCACGGCGTGCCTGTATGCGCCCTCAAAGCCGTCCAGCCGTTCGGCGGAGCGCCAGTCCGCGCTCCCCGTGATGTCGCTCGCCCACGTGTTGTAGTGTTTCGATTCGGGGTCGTCCACCCACACGTCTCCGCTTGCGACCTTCCTGTACGGCGTGGACGCCCCGGGGTCGTCTGCGGTTCCGAACGCCTGCCCGAACTGGTAGACCCCGGACGGCGTCGCGCCGTCGCCCTCCGTTTTGTCGCTTCTTACCCCGTTTCCGCCGAAATATCCGGCGGTCTCAAAGCGCGTCGTCCAGACGCCGCCCGACCTCTCGTATGCCCGTATCACGGCCTCGTGCCGCTGCCCGCCTTCGACGGCTACTATCACCCTGTCCGAGCCGCCGCAGACTGCGTCGAGTGTTTCGCGCATTTCGGCGGCTTCTGGCGGATAGTCGACCGGGAAGTCGAAATATTCCCGCGCGTGCGGCTCGTCTTTCAGGCTGAAATGCCACCATTCGGTGGGCAACGCCTCGAACCCGGCCGCTTCCATCGCAGATCGCAGAATTTTTCTGTTTTTGGATTGCTCCGCAGTCGCAAGCCGCGAATTGGAGTGCGATATCTCGCCGAAAAAGTCGAAATCCGAACCCATGCCGACATCCCTGCCTGTATTCAGGTCCACTATTGTCAGATCGACGGCGCTTCCCCTCGAGTGCCCCGACCTGCGCGCGATGAAGCCTTTTTTGAAGAGGTCGGCCTTGCTCATGTTCGGATAGTAAATATCCTTATTCGCGATGTCGGACTCGTCCTCGCTCCACCTCACGAAGTGCGCGACTGCGGACGCCGGCCTGTACGCGTCGAATATCTTTATCCCGTACCCGCGCGCGCGCAAGCATTCCGAAGCCCGCTTCAGCGCGGCGGCGGCCTCCACGGTCAGAATCGCGGCAGGGGCCCGATACGAGTCGATCGGGGCGCCAACGAAGTTGTCCGCGCCGAAGTAGCGCATGTCGATCTCCGCTTCAGGTATCACGTCGGTCACGCACACGAACCCTGGGGGATAGGCGTAAAGCGGCGCGCTCCTGCCGGCCAGGCATATCGCGGCACAGCACAGCGCCGCTTTGAAAAAAGCGTTTGCTCTGCGTGTTTTTCCCGCCGCATGTCGCGGGCGTTCGCGGACGGCGAGCGCGGGGCGCGCTCTGCTAGGCATTTATCATTCTCCTTTTGGCCGACCATACTCGGCGATTTCGGCGCACGCAGATGATTATACAGCATGGGGCGCCGTCAAAATATGCCGAGCCCATTTGATCTTTCGCCGCGCCATTTTCGGAAAAAACTTCCCTCGCATCTAAATTAAAAATATTCCCAAGTTTTCAATTTTGTGGTAATCTTAACGTACCGAACGAACGTGCTGCAAAAAATATTTTTTTGAGGAGGTCTTCCGTATGAGCAAGCCCAAGGTAGCAATCGTCAAGTGCGCAAAACCAGCAGGCAACGACCAGTTCATCAAGGGCAAGTACGTCCGCAACCCAGACGATATTGCCAAGATCAAAGCGGCGGTCGCAAAAGCGGTGGAGCAGGCAATCGGCTCTCCAGACGCGATCATCAAGCCGGGCCAGACGGTCCTGATCAAGCCGAACCTCGCCTTCCAGGCGCCGCCGGAGAGCTTCGCCGTCGTCGATCCTCGCACGGTGGAGGCGGTCGTGGCTTATTTCAAGGAAAATTCCAAAGCAGGCAAGGTTGTTGTGGGAGACAACCCGTCGCTTGGAATGCACGTCGGCAGGGCGAAGCCGGCCTTCAAGGAGTCGGGCATGGAGGAGGCGGCCCGCCTAGGCGGAGCTGACGAGATAATCTACTTCGACGAGTCCGAGGTGGTTGAGACGGACATCCCCGGCGCCAAGATATTCAAGAAGGCGGCGGTATTCAAGCCGTTTCTCGACGCCGACGTGGTAATCAACCTTCCCAAGATGAAGGTTCACATAGCGGGCGTAGTCACCTTGGGGCTCAAAAACTGGAACGGCATCATACCGAACGTCCACCCGAGTGACCAGCAGCAGGGGGCGCACCGCATCGACCTCGGCCAGAAGATGGCCGACCTCTATCGCGTGCGCAAGGCCGATCTCACCATAATAGACGGCATCATCGGCATGGAGGGGCAGGGCCCCCACGCCGGAAGCCCCATCGAGATGAACCTCATCATAGCCGGGCAGGATACCTGCGCCGTCGATGCCGTCACAGCTTCCGTGATGGGCTTCGACCCGATAGAGATACCGGCTGTGCGCTGTGCCGGGACGGACGGGCTTGGCGAGATTAAGATCAAGAACATAGAAATAGTGGGCGAAAAACTGAGCGATGTCGCCGTCCACTTCCGCCGCCCGAACGACAACCCCATGGGCATGTACCGCGGCATGGACTGCTATTTCCAGCAGACGTGCGGCGGCTGCTACGTCAACGTCCGGGGGGCGCTTGACAGCTTCGCGCTGTCCGGCATCGACGTTCAGGATTTCCTCGACAAGCATGGCGAGATAGTCGTGGTCGGGGGAGGCGTGCCCGATTTCGACCCGGAGTGCGCGCGCGGCAAGAACCTCTTCGTCTGCGGCGACTGCTGGAAGATCTTCCCCAGCAAGCCCAAGATAGAAGCGGCTATCAAAGTGGCGAAAACCGTGACGGAATACCCCGGCTGCGCTCCGGTCTATATCTTCTCCAAACTCAACACCGATTTGCAGGAAATGGCGAAAAAATAGTGTGCCGCAAAGAGGCCCTGGGGCAAATGCCCCGGGGCCTCTTTGCCATGGTTTCAGATTCCTAAAATGAACGAAGAATTGATCGAGTGGCTGGACCTCGGCGAGATAAGCTACGACGAGGCACTGGAGATTCAGACGAGATTGCATGGGGAGTGCTGGAGAGGGGCGGGGGGCGACAAAGCCATCTTCCAGCAGAACGAGCCGCTGATCACCTGCGGTCTGGATTCCGACCCGGCCCATGTGCTGTGGAGCGAGGAGCACCTGCGCGGCGCCGGAATAAAAATCCGGCGCGTCAAAAGGGGCGGAGGAGTCAGCTACCACGGCCCGGGGCAGATGGTGGCCTCCTTGGTATGCCGATTTCTGCGTTACGCGGACAACG
>JAISQC010000250.1 GCA_031274465.1 Synergistaceae bacterium
CTCTCGAGGAGGTCGCCCAACGCGAGCAGCGTGGTGATGACGGCCGCCGTTTTGAAATCGCGGCGGATCAGCGACACGCCGAGAGCCGACGCGTCCAGGACCGAAACGTTCACGCGGCCTTTGCATAGCAGGGATTTTATTCCTTTGAGGAGCAACGGAGCCGCGCGCCAGAAAGTGACGGCGTACCGCACCGCCCCTGGCAGAGCCGCGCGAAAAATGACGCCGCCCAGCATCGACGCGAGGGACCCGCCAAGGCTCTCGCCACTGACATCGGGCAAAAGAGAGCTGCCGATCTGACCGTAGAAAGACCTGTCCATGACCCGGACTGCGGCCAGAACACCCTCCCTGGCGCACTCATCGTGATGGATCAGTATGCTGCCCGTCGCGAAAGAGGCAATGGCGCTCTGCACTCCGGGCTGCGTTTCAAGAAGGGCGCCTATAGCGCGCCCTTCTTCTTTAGTAAAAGAGCCGACCGGGCAGCGAAGCCGCAGTCGGCCGGGAAGCTCGTGGGCGACGCGAAAAATCATGCCTTAATTTGCGGCCTGATCCGAGCCGCCCTTTTTTTCGTTGACGTATTTCGCCTCCGCAACGACATCATCAAGCGACTCCTTGGCGCGCTCCGCCAAAGCCGCGGCGCGATCCCGCAACTCCAAGCCCTTGCTGGCGACGGCTACCGCCGCCTTTCGCCCGCACGGGCTTCCGGCAAACGCTACCAAGCCAGCCCCCGCCGCAAACCCAGCCAGAAACAACAACGCCCTTTCGTATCTCATCTCACGCACTCCATTCCGACTTATCGTATTCTTTGGCCGCGCCAAACGCGCCAATGCGCCAGCGCAAGCCACACAAAGCTGACACGGCTATTATATTCAATATCGCGCCTGCGTCAACCGAACGCCGCCGCCGTCACGTTTTGTCATAAAGCCGGTCACAGGCCGTATCGGGCAAGCGACCTTTCGTCTTTTAGAATCTCGTCTGGCGCGCCCTCGGCTTCGACGCATCCGTTCTGCAGCACGGCCACCCTCCCGCAGACTCTCCGGGCCAGCTCGAAGTCGTGGGTGGCAAGCATCATCGCGCCGCTGATGCCGTTCAAGATTTTTATCGCCTCCCGCCGCGCCTTGGGGTCCAGGGACGACGTGGGCTCGTCGAGCAGGATTATCTCGGGCTGCATCACCAAGATGCCGGCCAGCGCGGCAATGCGCTTTTCCCCCCCCGACATCCGATGCGGGGACCGCGAGGACAAACCGGACGCGCCAAGCGCCTCGAGGCTCAGGAGCGCTTTGGCGCGGGCCTGCTCCTCGCCCACGTCCCTCGCCGTAAGCCCAAACGCCACATCTTCCAAGACGCTCGGCATGAAAAGCTGGTCGTCCGGGTCCTGAAAAACCATCCCGGAAACGCCCCTCAAAGTTTTGAGGCCGCGAACGGTTTCCCCCTTGAGCAGTATCTCCCCTTCTTTAGGCTCGAAGCAGCCGGATATGAGCATCAGCAGGGTGGATTTGCCAGACCCGTTGGCGCCGATCAGCGCGAGGCGCTCTCCGGGGCGCAATTTCAGCGATATTCCGTTCAACGCCGGCGAGCCGTCGGGGTAGCAGTACGACAGGCCCCTCGTCTCGATCAGCGGCGTCATCGAGTGCGCGTCATCCCCAGAATCGCGAGACGGCTATTACGAAAACGGCGTTCGCCAAAAAGACCGAGCACGCAAGCGAGTCCTTTCCCTTCCATCGCCCGGAGGGCACGCGCGAGAAGCCCCCCTCCCCCCCGCGCAGGCTCATCGCGAGGGACGCCCGCTCAGCCCTGTCGGAGCTGTGTATCAGAGTTGTCCCAACCATGCTGGCGTGGGCCCTGCACGACAAAGCGCCGCTTATGCCTGGTGACCTGAGATGTATCGCGCGGCACAAAGTGGCCATCCTCCCCGACAGCAGGAGCGTGTAGCGGGCCATCAGCAATAGCAGCATCCTGAGCCTCAGAGGAAACCCAAGCCTCCCGAGTGCCCCGCCGAGCGCCGGTATTCCCATCGATGCCACCATCGAGATCATCACCGCCGAAACGATGTTGAGCTTCCATGTGATCACCAGCGCAGCGCGCAGCCCGTCGATCGAGACTATGCCCCACGCCCGGTCCCCCGCATAAGCCAATGGGAGGAATATCCATATCAAAACGAGCATCCTGTTGACGTTGAGCATCGCCCTGCGCAGGTACGCGGCGCCGCCGCGCCAGCAGGCGCAAAGCGCGGCAAGCGGCAGGACGCTCCCTGCGGCGAGCCCGCGCAAGTCGTAAACGGCGGACACCGACATCGCGGCGATAAGCGCGCACAGAACGCGGCACCTGGGGTCGAGCCCGTCGAACCCGGACCGGCACGGCTGCATCCCGCAAACTTCGGACAGGCTGGCCATCATCTCGCCTGCGGGACTGCCAGCACGTCGGGGCAGACTTTTTTGAGGTATTCCGTCATGAACATTGTAGCAACCCCCTCGACAGCGGCGATTGGCATGTGGATCGCAAAGAGCGCCCCTGCGGCGCGGGCCATGCCGGCGTCGGAGATGACGAGCCACATCGCCACAAAAGCGGCCGCCGAAACCACCCCCAAAAAACCCGCCGCGAACGATGCGGCGCGGGACACCCGAGCGCTCCCCTCCCTCACGGCCTTGCCGAACAGAAGGTATGACAATACGGCAGCGCCGGCCATCGAGGTCGTATTAGCCCCAAGCACCAGGAACCCTCCGAACTGGAAAAGCGCGGCCTGAAGCAGGAGCGCGGTGAATATGGCTGGGAAAGACGCCCACCCGAGCAGCAGCCCCATGGCCCCGACGAGCGACAGGTGCGTGGAACCGGGAGGTATCCTGACGTTGACCAGCGATGCCAGGAAAAACACCGACGAGGCCATCGCCACCCGAACGATCCTGTCGGGATCCATCCTGCTGAGCCCCCACGCGATTCCGGCGCCGGCAGCCACAGCCCCGGCCGCGAGAGCGGCGGGAGAGAGAAAACCCTCGCTGATGTGCATTCAAGCCATGCCTCCCCAATTTCGCGCTTCTGCCTCTCCCCCGCCGATTTCAAATCGGACACGCCAGCAAGGGAGGCGCGCATAGATAAAGACGAAAATCCGCGCGACGCGATCTTTCTAAAAATGATTTAAATTTTTTTCCGTTTGAGATGACACGGCGAAAATGCCGTCTTCCGCTTCTGCGGGTGGGAAGCGCCTTCGTGGCGCCGGATGTTTCCATTGGAAATATTATATGCAGAATCTGCAAAATTTGCAAATCCGCCCTGAGCGGGGCGCCGCTCAAAATCCGGGCAATTCCTTGCTCATGTGCAAATCATTTGATACTATGTCATCATGAACGTTTCCCGAAATTTTTTGGATTTCTGCGGGGGCGACTGTTTTTTTATGGAGGGGTTGCAGTGGGTTCGGGAAAATACGATTTCGACACGGTGATCGACCGCAGGGGGACGGACTGCGAGAAGTGGGACGACCTGGAACACGCCTTCGGCAGGAAAGACATCATGCCGTTCTGGGTGGCCGACATGGATTTCAGGTCGGCGCCGGAGATAATCGAGGCTTTGAGGGAAAAGGCCGAGTGGGGCATCTTCGGATACCCTACTGAGCAGGCCGAGCGGTATCAGGCCGCAGTCGCAAACTGGGAGAGGGTCCGCCACGGCTGGGCTGTCGAGCCGGACCAAGTCGGCCTGATGCCCGGAGTGATCACCGGGCTTTCCGTCGCGATCTGCGAATTCACGGCGCCGGGCGACGGGATCGTCATACAGACCCCTGTGTACCCTCCTTTTTTCAGGGAGGTGCGGCATAACGGAAGGTTCATCGTGGAAAACCCCCTCATCGAGACCCCTTCGGGATACGAGATGGACTTCGACGGCCTCCGCCGCGCGCTCGACCAGAACGTCCGAGCCCTCGTGCTGTGCAGCCCCCACAACCCGGTGTCCCGCGTTTGGAAGGAGGGGGAGCTGGCCGCCCTCGGAAAAATCTGCGCGTCGCGGGGCATCTTCGTGATCTCGGACGAGATACACCAAGATCTGGTCTACAGCGACGCGAAACACTTCCCTCTGTCGCTCGCGTGCCCCGAACTCGACGAGAGGCTGCTGACGCTGGTGGCCCCGAGCAAGACTTTCAACATACCGGGGCTCAGGGCGTCGGCGTGGATCGCGCGCGACAAAAAAATAGCATCACGGATGAGCCTCGCCCTTCAAAGAATGCACCTGAGCGGCATCAACATGATGGGCCTCGCCGCCCTCGAAGCGGCTTACACAAGATGCGCCCCTTGGCTCGACGAGGCCCTCGAATACCTGGAAGGGAACAGGAACTTCGTCGAGAGCTTCCTGCGCGATCGACTGCCGCGTGTGAAGCTGAAACATCCGGAGGGAACGTATATATTCTGGCTGGATTTTCGCGATTACGGCCTGAAAAGCCCGCAACTGATGGATGTCATCATAAACAAAGCGCGCGTGGCGCTCAACGACGGGAAGAGCTTCGGAGCTCAGGGCGATGGGTTTGCGCGTCTCAACGTCGGATGCCCGAGGGCCCGCCTCGAGGAGTGCATGAACAAAATCGCGTCCGCTTTCTCAGGCATCTGAGGCCTTGGGTGCCTGACATGATAAGGAACATCGCGGCTCCTAAAAAATATTGCAGGTTCGTGGCGGACGACAAGATATACAACGGGACGCTGCACGGGAACATGGTCGATCTGGTGGAGGGCGATTTCCTGGCTGGATTCTCGACCCTGCGCATGAGCTATCCCTTGGATCGCGTCAAGCTGCTGCCCCCCGTGCATCCCACGAAGGTGTGGTGCGTCGGCCGCAACTACGTCAAGCACGTCCGGGAGCTGGGCCATGACCTCCCAGAAGAGCCGATGATCTTCATGAAGCCCACATCGTCCATCGTCGGCAACGGAGACCCGGTGCGCATCCCGGAGTGGGCCGGGCGCGTGGACTACGAGGGCGAGCTCGCTGTGGTCATAGGGCGCCGGGCCCGCAGGGTTTCGGAGGACAACGCACTGTCGTGCGTCGCGGGCTACTCCTGTTTCAACGACGTGACCGCCCGCGACCTGCAGAACTCCGACGGGCAGTGGACGAGGGCAAAGGGGTTCGACACCTTCGGGCCGCTGGGCCCCGTCCTGCTGCTGGCCGAAGGTATGCCCGACGAGACTCGGGTGACCACTCGGCTGAACGGCAAGATAGTGCAGCAGGACCGGCTGGGCAGCATGATATTCTCCGTGCCCCGCATAATATCCCACATCAGCCGGTTCGCCACGCTGGAGCCGGGAGACGTCATAGCTACCGGGACGCCCGAGGGCGTAGGTCCGGTAAAGCAGGGCGACAGGGTCGAGGTGGAGATAGACGGGATCGGGACCCTGGCCAATCCATTCGTCGCGGATCATTTTTAAGTTTCCTAAAGGAACTACAGATTAAATAACTTTTGAAAGCGGAGGTCTGACGCCATGACGCGAAAAGAGGAAAAAATCTGGGTTATCCTGGAGCATATGGACGACGGCGCAATCCACGCAGTGGCATACGACAACGAAGCCGATGCCGACAACTACTGCATGGAGATGAGGGCCCGCCTCGACGATCCGGCTAAGTTCCGCGTGATCGAGACGGAGCTGAACCGCAGGGACTCCATCCCCTTCGACGACGCCCCATGGGGCGCGCTGCGGCTCGACATAAAATCCGAGTTCGTGGAGGGCCTCATGGAGGAGATGGCGCCTGTTGGCCACATACGGCCCGGGGCCGCGGAGCGCTTCGCGCAGGAGAAGATCGATCTGGTCCGGCGGCGCGCGCTCGAACGCATAGACGAGATAGTGACGAGCGAGACCAAAGAGGAGCTGATGCACTCCCACGACGATTGGGTCCTCTCGAAAGGCATGGAGGACTAAAGGAGAAACGCTCCCTAAACGTTCATGATAGAGTTTTTCAGCTACGCGAAGCTTTCGGCTTTGAGGGAGGCCCTGCTCGAAAACGGGGCGGGCGATTCCGAGGGGGTCATATACATGCTGCCCTCGAAATCAAACGAAGGCATGTTGCTCGACATGCTGCGCCGGGAGGGGAATTATTTCGGCGCAAGGCCGCTGGTGTGGAGCTGGCAGGACCTTTACAACGCCGTAGTCCCCAAGGCGTCGCGCCGCCGTTGCGTCGATCCGCCTGACCACAACCTGATCCTGAAATTCGTACTCGAACAGACCCTGAACGAGTTGGATTCGATGGAGACGCCAGTTCCCGCCGGCGTTAGGAAGCGAGGCTTTATAAGGCTGCTCGGCGAATCCATAAAGGAGATGCTGCTGGAGGGCGTGGCGCCCGATCTGATGCTGGACCAGGGCGACGGCGGCGTGGCTGCGGGGCGGGAATTGCTGTTCAGGCTTTACACCGATTACCTGCTATATCTGGAGGAGGCCGGGCTGGCCGACAACGCGCAGCTCCCGTCGCTTGCGGCGGAGGAGCTCGTCTCGGAATTGCCGGCGCATCTGAAGGGGCGCGTCATGCGCTGGGTCGGCTTCATGTCCTTTACCGGCGCCCAGCTCAAGCTCGTGTCGGCTCTGAAGGGGCTTGGCACGGACATGGAGCTTTACATGCCCGACTCGGGCGGCGTCAATTTCAGGGACGCGGCCTCCCAGCTCGGCGCGACTCCGACCCGCGTCCCGTCCGCCGCCTGCTCCGTCCGGCCAATGGCCTCGCCCGACATTTATTCCCAGTTCGAAATGATCGCGGATGAGATCGCCCTGAATTTCCCGTCGCTCGACGTCGGCATGCTGGTGCCCCCCGAACATATACGCCTCGCGGCCTCGGCCCTCGCGAAAAGAGGGACACCGTGGCAGGCCCGCTCCGAGGTCACTGTGGACAAGACCGCCCTCATGGACGCGGCCGAGCGGGCGTGGGAGGCGCACAAGCTGGGATGGCCGCCGATTCGGACCATGCACCTGCTTCGGGCGGAGCCGTTTTCCCTTGATTTGGACGAGGGCATCGCCCGCGAAATGCCGGAGGGGATGGGCATGTGGAAAAAATCCCTGCCAAGCGGGGACGGAGCGGCGGCGTTATCCCGGCTCGACGCGTTCTGCTCCATCGTAGGCGCGGACGGAGGATGCGATTGCGAGGCTCTGCTGCGCGGTCTTCTGGCGTTTTCAGGAGACGGAGATTGGGAGGAGCGCCTCGCAGGCGAAGCAGACGAAGCCCCTGACATGGACTCTGCCGTCAGGGAGATCGCCTCCTCGCGCCTTGAAATAGAGCACAAGCTCGCGATGATGGAGGACGTGACCCCGGCCATCGGCGCGGCGTCGTCCGTGCGCTTTTCCGGCGACGACGCCATGGGGTTTCTTAAAAGTTGGGCCGCAGAGGCGGCCATCGCCCTGCCCCCGCGCCATGACGGCGCAGTATGCCTGTATGACTCGCCCCCGCCGGCGCTCGCTTCCCATCAGATATGGATCATGGCCGATGTCGAAGGGACGAGATACCCGGGCCCGGCATCGGATCACTCGCTCCTCGCGGAAGATTTTCGCGAATCGGTCAACAGCTCCGCGGCGGGCGCGCACCTCCCTACGCTGCACGAAAAGAGGTCGCAGAAAGAAGCTCTGTTCAGGAGGCTGCTCGCGGTAGGCGAAATTGCCGCGATAACCGTTCGGCCGATGTCCGATTCTTCCGGCAACCCGCTCCGCGACTCTCCTTTCATGTCGCCAGATTTGTACAGTGGTTCGGCGTGGGTATTGGCGGGCGCGTCCGAACGCGCCCCGAAACCCGCCGGATACCGCAATGCCGCCGACAGGGGCCCGTTTCCGAGGTTTGCCGTCAGGCGCGCTAGCGGCGCGAAAACCAGAATATCGATCAGCATGCTGGATAAGATCTCCTCCTGCCCCTTCTCGTACTGGTGCGAGACCGAGCCCGAACTGGACAGGAAAACCCCGCGCGGCGAACTGTTCGGGCCTAAGGAGCGCGGGACGGTGATGCACGAGGTTTGGAAAACGGTGTGGGACATGCGCCCCCCCGACGCGGACTGCCCAACGCTGCGAGCGGCGCTGGCCTGCGCGTGGGACGGCGCGATGGCGAGCCTGTCCTCGAAATACCCCCTCGTGTCCGACCCCAGGTCGAAGCCAGCCTTGGCCGACATGAAAACCAAGATGCTCAGGATCGCGGACGCGGAGGACGATTTCGAGCGCAATGCGCGAAGCGCTGGGATCCAAAGGGTTCGGACCTTCACTGAGCTTGACCTTCCGAATATCGAGCTGGAGCACGCTATATTCGCCGGAAGGGCTGACAGGGTCGATTTCATGTCATCGCCGCACGGAACGTTTGCCGTCATCTCGGATTACAAAACCAAGGGCGCAAGCCGATACAGAGAATCGCTTCAGCTGGCCGCATACGCTGCGGCGCTGCGAAATTCCGACGTCGCGGCAGGTGGCGTCCGCTACCTCTGCCATGGCGA
>JAISQC010000009.1 GCA_031274465.1 Synergistaceae bacterium
CCTTCGGCTAGCGATTTTGCCATCGCCCAGTCGAAGTCCGTCGTCACTTTGAAGTTCTTCTGGCTGCCTGGGACATACTCCAGCCTGTAGCCCGCTTCGAGCCAGAGCGACGCTTCGTCGGTAGCCCCGGCGTCATGCGATTTCAATATATCAAGCATCGTCGCCCTTTTGAACGCCTGCGGCGTCTGCGTCCGATATATTTTGTCCCTCGGCAGGGCGCTTATGCCCCCATCGACCAGCTTGAGCGAGTCCGTCGATTCAAGCAGCGGGATCGCGCCAACCTCCCCAAGCGCCCGCCCCATGAGAGCTTCGCATATTGCCTCGGGCAGGAAGGGACGTGCCGCGTCGTGAATCATGGCGTACTCGAAACACGCCGATTCGAGGCCTTTTTTCACCGATTCCGCGCGCGTGCGCCCCCCGTCCACGTATTTGGCAGGGACTGCGAGATCGCTCGCTTCCGGGGCCCCGCCGTAGCCGCATGGGAAAACGACCACCAGCTCGTCGATCTTTCCATTCAGGAAAAGCCCCTCCGCCACGCGCGCGCTCCACTGCCACATGGGAGTTCCGCCCAGCATCCTGAACTGTTTTGGAATCCCGCCCATGCGCCGTCCAGCTCCCGCCGCGACGAGGACGAAGGACCATGTCGGCCGGCGTCCGGTCATCTCTTCAGTTTTCCGAACACCATTCTGCCGGCCGAAGTTTGAAGCATCGACGTGATCACTATGTCCGACGTCGAGCCGATGGCGTCTTCGCCGTCTTCCACTACGAGCATCGTGCCGTCCTCGAGGTATCCTATTCCCTGCCCCGGCTCTTTGCCCTGGCGTATTATGTCGATCCTCACCGCGTCGCCCGGGAGGAACTGGGGCTTCAGCGAGTTGGCGAGGTCGTTGACGTTCAGGACTTCCACGCCTTCGATGCGGGCTATCTGGTTGAGGTTGTAGTCGGTCGTAAGTATCCTTGCTTCCATTTTTTTGCACAGCTCGACCAACGCCTCGTCAACCTTGTCCCGCTTCAATTCTTTCATGCTGATGTCCACTATGCTGACGGTCATGGTTTTGATCTTCTGCATCTCGGACACCACATGAAGCCCCTTCCTTCCGCGCGCCCGGCGGGAGGGGTCGGACGAGTCGGCAACCCCCTGAAGCTCCGCCAGCACGAAACGCGTCAGGATCAGAGTGCCCTCTATGAAACCGGTGTTCGCTATGTCCAATATGCGCCCGTCTATCAGGGCGCTCGTGTCGAGGACCTTCTTGCACGCCTCCGGGTGGTCGAGCGACGGCGAGATCGCGGAATCGGAGGCATAAATGCCGGAGTCCCCGCGATTTTTCCCCAAACGGTGAGTCAGCCGGCTTCCCCGTCCGAGGATGTTCATGACCATCGCCCACACGTCTTCCTTCCTTTTAAGGAAGGCCCTCATCCCCACGAACGCGAAAAAGATATTGAGCGCGACCGTTATGTAGAACCCGACGCCCGGGATGTTTATGAAGATGAACGGTATCGCTACGAGGTTGGCCAAAAGAAGGCTCACCATCAGCCCGATTATGGCGGCGACTATGTCATGGACGCTTACGTTTTGCAGCATATTTTCAAAGAGCTGCCCCGTCTTTTTCAATATCCACCATATGACGGGAGTCACGATGAAACCGCAAAGCGCGAAAAACAAAATGGAAAAAGCCGTCCAAACGTTGGGGTACGCCAAATTTTTCATCCAATTCAAATGAAGGTCGAGCATGAACTGGGCCGTCTGATAGCCCGCTATTCCAAACACGATCGTCATAAGAAACCTCAAGACCATTTTCATGATGCCGTTTATTCCGCTCTCAGCCAAATATACCTCACCTCTCCCCTATGATTTTTTCCCTGCGCGAAATCATCCCCCAGATTCCATCTCCCTTCTCGATTCCAGCGCCACATGCAGCGTGGCCCTGTCCGCGTATCCTATGCTTCCGCCGACCGGCAGGCCGTATGAAAGGCGCGAGATTCTGACGCGCTCCCCGGCGATCGCCTCCTGCACCGCATATGCGGTCAGGTCTCCCTCTATCCGGGGATCGAGCGCCAAGATTATCTCATCTGCAGAAAGTTCGCATATACGCCTTTTCAGCAGGTCTAGGCTCGCGCGCGGTATCTCCTGGTCATCGAGGGGGGAGAACCTGCCTCCAAGCACGTGGTAGAGCCCCCTGTACACTCCCGACTGTTCCATGGCCACGCAATCCTCCTGCGACTCCACCACGCAGATTTTCTTTCTGTCCCTGGTCGGGTCCGAGCACACCTCGCATATTTCGCCCGTGGTTATCGCCCCGCATTCGCCGCAGGAGCTCAGTTGCTCTGCCGCGTCGGAGATCGCCTTGGCCAATGATTTCGCCCATTCGGGGCTCTGCCCCAGCATGAAAAAGACCATCCTGCGCGCGGTTTTTTCCCCCACCCCGGGAAATTTTCCGAACGATCCTATCAGGCGTTCCAGAGGGCTGGGAAGGCTCAATCAGAAAAGCCCCGGAATGTTCATCCCGCCGGTCAGGCCGATCATTTTGCGCTCCTTCAGCTCCCTCGACAGCCTGATGGATTCCCTGACAGCCGACAGCACCAGGTCCTCCAGCATTTCCACGTCGTTCGGATCGACCACTTCCTTTGAGATTGAAATGGAAACCAAATCTCCGTGCCCATTTGCCTTGGCGACCACCATACCCCCTCCGCTCGCGCCCTCGACGGTTTCGCCTTCCAGCGCCTCTTGGGCAAGCGTCATCTGCGCCTGCATCTTTTGAAGCTGTTTCATCATTTTATCCATTTTCATGGCAAACATCGACACCCCTTTGGATTTATATTTCAAAAACGCCGCAGTCACATTGGCTGACGCCAGAAGTCGAACCCCATTTTTTTGAGCAGCACCAAAACGACGAAAAGCGGAAGTCTGGCCACGCGGCGCCATCGCGACGGCTCCTGCACCGTCCTGTACAGCCACTCGAGATGGTGCCTCCTCAATATGAGCGGCGCCCTTTTCAAGTTCCCGGACATGACGTCGAGCGTGCCGCCGACTCCTATTCCCACTATACCCCCAAGTTTGCCGAGGTTGTCGGCAAGCCAGTATTCCTGTTTCGGGACCCCGAGCGCCGCCACGAGTATCTGCGCCCCCGATTCGCGAATTTCCCGGCAGATCGCGTCGTTTTCCTCCTTCTTGAAATACCCGCTTCGCGTGCCGGCTATCCGAAGCCCCGGGTATCTTTTGCGCGCCATCTCAGCGGCCTTGTCCGCCACGCCGGGGCGCCCTCCGAAAAAATAAAACGACCATCCGTGGCCCAATGCGATCCTGCACAGGTTATCGACGAAATCGACGCCTGGTATCTTTTCCTGCACGGTGAACCCCAGAAGCCTCAGGGCCCACACCAGCCCCGTGCCGTCGGGAAGGGCGAGCCCGGCGCCCCGGACGATAGCCCCGTATTTTCTGTCCCTCCTGCTCCGCAATGCCGCGAGCGCGTCAGGGGTCACTATGATCTGGGGCAGGTTTCCGGACGATATCCAGCCGGCAACCCGGCCAAGGGCATAGTCGAGCGAGACGTTGTCCACCGTCACCCCCCATATCGAAGGGCGTTTCTCGGAGATTTTTTCGCGCCCCCCTGCGCCCGCGAACGCGATGTAAACCCCGAGTCCCACGAGGACCAAGGCCAGAATCAAAGACGCGGGGTCGAGGACGCGCATCTGCAAAATCGCCGTGGAGACGCCGCATACGCCGCAGACCGCAGTCACGGCGAACACGGCTATGGGGTGGTCCACTCCCCTTCTCACGATTTTTCTGTAGAATATCATGTTGCCGAGCGGCTTTGGGGAGAATGCGGCAGACAGCACGCTGAGCGACGTCTCGATGATCGGTATCGCAAAAAGCCCAAGGGGAAGCACCATGACGGTCGCAAACGCGACGCCCTTGCTCGCCCCGAGCATCGACGTTCCGGCAAGCAGAGTCCCCCACAGCGCCGACAGAGGCGGCCCGAGCCTTCGGTACACGTTGACATGCCTCGTCCAGAACACAGCTATCAGCGCCAGCCCGCAAACCGACATCATCAGTGCGTCGGAGGGGCCCTTGCTCGACATGGCGGTGACCGCGACCATAAGCACCCAGCTCACCAGTATGAGGCCGCCGCCCATTCCGGGAATTTCGTCGAGCTCCTGGAATAGTATGGGGAAAAAGCCCATCCAAAGCGTGCTCAGGATCAGTATGGTGGGAAAGTTCGGAAGGTACACGAACCCCCCGCCCGGCCTTCCGATGAAGGTGATGCGCGGCCCGAGGAGCGCCGCGCCGAAACCTATGGCGAGGTAGCAGAAGCGCAGATCCCAGTTTTTCACCACCTTCTGGCAAAAACCGACGAGGCCGGCGATGACGCCGGCCGTGATCATCAGCTTCATAGGGCCGCTCTGCGTCCATATCCCGCAGATCGCCCACGAAGCCATGAGGCTGATGTCCCTGAGGTAATAATACTGATCGCGCTCCAAGTCGCGCTTGAAGAATTTTTGGGTGAAAAAACATGCGACGACGACTGAGATTATCACAATCGTCATTTTCAGAAAAGCGGCGTCTTGCGATGAGATGTCGAACATGAGCGAACGGATCATCGCGCCCGCGAACCCTCTCCTATCTCTTCCAAGCCGCCCGCGAAGGGCCTCAGCGCTTCGGGGACCTCGATGCTCCCGTCCTCCCTCTGAAAGTTCTCCATGATGGCGATCAGGCATCTGCCAACGGCCACGCCCGAGCCGTTGAGCGTGTGGACGAGCCGGATGCGGCCGTCTTTGTCGCGATAGCGGGTGCCCATGCGGCGCGACTGGAAATCCTCGCAATTGCTGCAAGAGCTTATCTCGCGGTAGCAGTTCTGATAGGGCAGCCACACCTCGATGTCGTAAGTCTTGCAGGACGCGTTGCCTATGTCGCCGCTCGACAGCACGACCACCCTATAGGGCAGCCCGAGGAGGCGCAGGACTTCCTCCGCAGCGCCGAGGAGCAGGTCGAGCTCCTCGTAGCTCCTTTCCGGATCGCATAGCTTGACCAGCTCCACCTTGTCGAACTGATGCTGGCGGAGCATCCCCCTCATATCCTTTCCGTAAGCGCCCGCCTCCCTCCTGAAGCACGGGGTGTACGCGGTGTAGTACAGCGGCAGGTCGCGGCCTTCGAGTATCTCGCCGTGATGGAGGTTCGTGAGCGGGACCTCCGCCGTGGGAATGAGCCAGAGGTCGTCGCCGGAGCATTTGTACTGGTCGTCGGCGAATTTGGGCAACTGGCCCGTCCCCTCCATGGTTGACGAATTTACGAGGATTGGGGGGTTTATCTCGGTGTATCCGTGCTTGGTCGTGTGAAGGTCCAGCATGAAATTTATGAGCGCGCGCTCGAGGCGCGCCCCAGCTCCTTTAAGCACGGTAAACCGGCTCTCGGCCAGCCTCGCCCCGGTTTCGAAATCCATTATGCCCAGTTTCTCGCCGAGTTCCCAGTGAGGCCTCGGAGCAAAGCCGAAAACCCTCGGCTCGCCCCATTCCCTCAGCACGGCGTTGCCATTCTCGTCGCTTCCCACTGGCACGCTTTCATGGAGCCTGTTCGGCATCATCATGAGGAGGGCGCGCAAACGCCCTTCCGTGCCCGCCAGCCGCTCCCCCAGCTCCTTTATTCGCTCGCCGGTCTCCCTCATTTCCTCCATCAGTGCGGACGCGTCCTCGCCCCGTTTTTTCATCTCGCCGACCTTGCGCGAGCCTTCGTTGCGAACCGACTTCAAATCCTCGACCTCGCCCAGAATCGCCCGCCTTTCAGCCTCAGCCTCGAGCAGGGCGTCGAGGTCGAAGCTGTGGTTGCGTTTTCGCAGTATGTCCCGGACGGTTTCGGGATTCTCCCGAATCCATTTAGGATCGAGCATCAATTTTCCTCCCTGTTGTTCGGCTTGCGGGACTGGACCAGGAGGTTCGCCATCTCGAGGGCGGACATCGCGGCCTCGACCCCTTTGTTGCCGGCCTTGCTGCCCGCTCGGACGAGCGCCTGTTCGAGGTTGGAGCAGGTCAGGACGCCGAACCCGACAGGCACCCTCTGGTCGAGGGAGACGTGGGACAGCCCCTTGGACACTTCCGAGCATATATAGTCGGAGTGCGGGGTGTCGCCTTGGATAACGGCGCCAAGGGCCACTATGGCGTCGTATTTGCCCGACAGCGCCAGCTCCTTTACGATGAGCGGGAGCTCCCACGCGCCGGGGACCCAGTAAGCGTCGATATCCTGATGGCGGACGTCATGCCTGGTCAGCGCGTCGACCGCGCCGTCCAGGAGGCGGGAAGTTATCAACTCGTTAAAGCGCGACACGGCTATCCCGAAACGCAGGCCGGAGCCTATCATGGAACCCTGTACTGTCTTCATTGCAATTAATTCCCCCATCTTCTTTAGATTTCTTTATCAACTCACGTGCAGGACGTGCCCCATCTTGCAGCTCTTCGTCATCAGATATTTCCTGTTGTGCTCGTTTGGCGGAACCTCAAGAGGCACCCGCTCGGTTATCTCCAATCCGTAGCCTTCGAGCCCTATGACTTTTCTCGGGTTGTTCGTTATAAGCCTTATCCTCTTTATCCCGAGATCGACCAGAATCTGCGCGCCGACCCCGTAGTCCCGGAGGTCGGGCGGAAAGCCCAGGGCGATGTTCGCGTCCTGCGTGTCCAAGCCGCTCTCCTGCAATTTATACGCCTTCAGCTTGGCGAGCAGGCCAATCCCCCTGCCCTCCTGCCGCAGATAGAGTATGACGCCGGTCCCCTCGCCCTCTATCATGCTCATCGAGCTGTGTAGCTGCGGCCCGCAATCGCATCGCAGAGAGCCGAAGACGTCCCCTGTGAGGCATTCCGAATGCACCCTCACCAGAACGCTGTCCACAGAGCTAACGTCGCCTTTCACTAGGGCCAGATGGACCACTCCGTCGTCGTCCCCGGCATACCTGTACGCGTGCCCCGTGAAGTCCCCGTATTCGGTGGGCATTTTCACGGAAACTTCCCTTTCCACGAGCTTCTCCCGACCCAGCCTGTACGTTATCAGGTCGGCGATCGAAACGATCTTGAGCCCGTGCAGGGCGGCCAGCGCCATCAGATTCGACTTGCGGGCCACGGTGCCGTCCTCGTTCAGTATCTCGCAGATGACCCCCGCCGCCTCCAGCCCCGCAAGGCGCGCCAAGTCAACTGCGGCTTCGGCGTGCCCAGCGCGTTTGAGCACCCCCCCTTGGCATGCGATGATCGGAAATACGTGCCCCGGGCGCCTGAAATCCTCGCGCACTGCCGATGGATCCGAAAGCTTTCTCACCGAGAACGCCCTCTCCCGAGCGGATATGCCGGCCTCCGTCAGATCGCTCGCGTCCACCGAAACCGTGAATGCCGCCCCGCTGTAGTCCGAGTTGTTTTCCACCATGAGCGGAAGATCCAGCCTTTTCGCGGTTTCAGCGGGTATGGGGGCGCATATCAGCCCGCGCGCGTGCTTCATCAAAAAATTCACCGACTCCGGCGCGCAAAGCCCCGCCGCAGCCACCATATCGCCCCCGTTGTCATGGCAAGCGCCGTCAACCACTATCACTATTTTACCAGAAGCTATGTCTTCGATTGCCTCTTCTATCGTATTCAAACTAACTTTATCGTCATCGTCTTCCAATATTTGCGATCCTCCTATTGCCACCCGTACTCCCGCAATTTTTCCATCGTGAGGCCCACCGGCGCGGCGGCTTCGTCTTTCCTGCGGGCTAGCCGCTCCGCGTAGCGCGCCATCACGTCGATCTCTATGTTCGCGCGGCTCCCCTCTTTAAGAAGGCCGATAGTGGTGTTGCGCAGCGTCGTGGGTATCAGGCCGACTGAAAAATTCCCACCATGCGAGTCTATCACAGTGAGGCTTACCCCATCGACGGCAACAGACCCCTTGGCGGCTATGCCCCATGAAATTTCATCGGACGCGGTCATCCATATTTTTTTCGACGCGCCGTCCGATTCGACGCGGACGACCGAGCCAACCTCATCGACGTGCCCAAGCACGATATGGCCGTCGAGCCTTCCTCCGGCGATGAGCGCCCTCTCCAGGTTGACGGCCTCACCGGGTTTCATCTCTCCAAGGCGCGTGGAGCGCAGCGTTTCGGCCATCATTTGGGCGCGGAATGTCTCCCTCCCGGTTTCCACGACAGTGAGGCAAACGCCGGCCACGGCCACCGACTCCCCGACTGCCGCTTCGCGCGCTATGCGCGGCGCCCTGACGCTTATGCCGGCCACGCCTCCGGCGGAAGGCGATATCGAAACGACCTCGCCAGTGCACTCTATCAGCCCCGTGAACACGACGGCGCCCCCCTGAACCATATATCGCCGCCGACGTCCCTGGCGGAGAATTTTTTCAGCGGGATGGCGTCTTCCATCAGCGAAAACGACAGCCGTTCGGACATTTTTATCCCGCTCCCCATCAGCTTTGGGGCTATAAAGACCGAATATTCGTCAACCAGCCCCGATTTGATGAACGAACCCGCGATGCCCGCCCCTCCCTCTACCATGAGGCGGTTTACGCCCATCGCGGCCAGTTCCCTGAGCATGAGGCCGGGAGGGATGTGCCCGCCGCCGTCGGTGTCCATCTCAATTATTTTGGCGCCTGAGGAACGCAGTTCCGAGGCCTTCGCTCCGTCCGCTGGCCTGCCGGTGAAGACGGCGCAGTTGCCGCCTTTGAGGGCTAGGGCGCGCGGAGGGATTCGAAGGTCCCTGTCGACTACTGCCTTCATCGGCGAATGCCCGTCGGAATCCCTGACGTCGAGCTGGGGGTCGTCATTCAGGATCGTCCCGATGCCGACCATCACGGCGTCGTTCTCCGCCCTCGCTATATGCGCCCGCCTGCGCGACTCGGCGCAGGTTATCCACTTGCTCTGCCCGTCTGCCATGGCCATGTTGCCGTCGATGGATATGGCGGCCTTCACAGTCACCCAAGGGCGGCCCGACGTCACCCTTTTTACGAAACCCCTGTTCAGCCACCTGCATTCGTCCTCCAATACTCCGGGAATCACTTCCACCCCCGCTTTCTCGAGCGCCGAAACCCCTCCCCCCGAAACCCTTGGATCCGGGTCCGCCATGCCGACCACGACCCTCGATATCCCGGCGCGTATCAGTGCGTCACAGCACGGAGGGGTGTGACCGGTGTGACAGCACGGCTCGAGGTTGACATAAGCGGTGCACCGAGGCGCGCCGAGGCGCGCGTTAGCGAGGGCATCGGCCTCCGCGTGAGGCGCCCCGTACCGTCTGTGGTATCCGAGCGACGCGACCCGGCCTTCCGGCGTCCCGTAATCCACGAGGACGCACCCGACCTGCGGGTTGGGGCTGACATGCCCCGCGCCGAGCCGCGCGAGGGACAGCGCCATCCTCATGTAATATTCGTGAATGCTTCGTTCAGGCGGCGAAATCAATAGCATGACATCCTCCCAATCACTGAGGCGCCGAGATGTCAAGCGCGTTCAGCACTCGCTCCGCCAGTACAGGCCCGACCCCCGGGACGGACGCCAGCGCTTCCGGGGCGAGCTTCGCTATCGCCCTGACGCTGCCGAACCTGGACAGCAGTTGCGCAACCCTATTTTTACCCATTCCCGGAATATCTTCAAGTGCGCTCCTCGAAAATTTTTTGTTCCGCGCCTCGCGGTGCGACGTTATGGCAAATCTGTGCGCCTCGTCGCGCACCCTCTGCAGGAGCCGGAGGCCTGGGTCGTTTATATCCAGCCGAAGCGGATCGGATCTCCTCGGAACGTAAACTTCCTCCTCCCGCTTGGCTAGGGCGATCACCGGCGTTTCCTCAAGGCCGAGCGAGGTGAGGGCGGCGACCGCGAACTCGAGCTGAACGGGGCCGCCGTCTATCATTATAAGCTGGGGCATGGGTTCCTGAGACTCGACGCAGCGTTTATACCTGCGCGCCACCGTCTCTTCGATAGAGCGGAAATCATCGACGCCCTCAACGGTTTTTATGTTGAAGCGCCGGTACAGCGATGTGTTCGCTATCCCCTGCTCGAATACCACCACGACCCCCACCGTGTTCTCGCCCGAGGTGTGCGATATGTCGAACCCGTCTATCCTCCATGGCAGGGTCTTGAGCTTGAACTCCTCCTGCAGTCTTTTGAGGGGAAGCCAGTCTGTCAGGTTCTCGCCGAACATGGCAGGGGTCGATAGCTTTTGGCGGCTCACCCTCCAGATTGCCCGGATCGTGTCCCTCAGCCTCGCCGCCTCTTCGAACTCCATCCCGCGCGCCGCCGCGTCCATCCTCTTGTGAAGGCGGCTTGCTAAGTCCGCGCCCTTCCCCTGAAGCAGCAGCGCAAGGTCTGCCACCCTCTCCCTGTAAAGCGCCTCGCCGCACATCCCGGCGCACGGCGCCAGGCATAGCCCGAGCGTGTGCCTCATGCAGGGGCGTCTGGAAGGCGGCTTGCCGGAGAGCAGGGGAAGCGAGCAGGTCCGGAGGGGGAAAAACCTTTCGCTTATCCTCATCAGGGCCCTCAGGTCGCCGGTTCTGACGAACGGGCCGATGTAGATGGCTCCGTCTTCCTGTTTGCGGCGTGTGACAAGCGCCCTCGGGAAGTCCTCCGCCGTGATTTTTATGAATGGGTAGCGCTCGCCCATTTTCAGCTCGATATTGAAAAAAGGCTGGTAAAACTTTATCAGCCGCGATTCCAGAACCATTGCCTCGGCTTCGCTCTCGGTCCTTATCGTCGAGATGTCCGCTATGTCCGCGACAAGCCTCGTGAGGCGAGGCGAGGCGAACGTGGCGTGCCTGAAATACGACGCGACCCTTTTTTTCAGGGACTTCGCCTTCCCGATGTACAGGGCGCTCCCGTCCCCGCCGTGCATGACGTATACGCCCGGCTTGTCGGGAAAACGCTTTATCGCGTTCAGCAAATCTTCTCTTTCCATTCACCCACCGCTTTCAGGCGGTTGCCCGCATCGTTTGCCGAAAGTGCGCGGCGCGCGGTATAGCGCTTCAAACAATTATAGTATAAGATATCGCGGTGAGTTCATCAAATCGCTCGGGAGGTGCAACCCTGATTGAAGCTGCAGCTATATAACGACCTGTCCGGCATCAAGGAGCCATTTGTGCCGCAGGAGCCAGGCCATGTGACTTTTTATGCGTGCGGGCCTACTGTTTATGATTTTTTCCACATCGGCAACGCAAGGCCGTTTATAGTTTTCGACGTTTTAAGGAGATATTTGGAGTCGAAGGGCCTCGAAGTCGCCTTCATACAGAACTTCACGGATATCGATGACAAGATGATAGTGCGCGCCGAACAGATGGGCGTGACGGTCAGCGAGCTTGCGGAGAAATTCATCGCGGCATATTACGAGGACGCAGACGCCCTCGGCATAAGGAGGGCCACCCGCAACCCCAGGGCGACGGAGGAAATGCCGGCAATCGTCGGCCTGATTCAAAAACTCGTCGATAAGGGGCACGCATATCCGGCTGACGGCGACGTCTACTTCGAAGTCGACACATACCCCCAATACGGAAAGTTGTCGAAGCAGAGCCTGGAAGACCTGCGCGCGGGCGCGCGGGTGGAGGTGGACGAACGGAAGAGGGCGCCGCTCGATTTCGCCCTGTGGAAGGCGCAAAAGCCCGGAGAGCCGGCATGGGACAGCCCTTGGGGGATGGGGCGCCCCGGATGGCACGTCGAGTGCAGCGCCATGGCCCTCCATCACCTCGGCGAGACCATAGACATACACGGCGGCGGAAGCGACCTGATGTTTCCCCATCACGAGAACGAGATTGCCCAAAGCGAGGCCGCGAACGGCAAGCCCTTCGCCCGATTTTGGATTCACAACGGGTATCTGATGGTCGATCAGGAAAAAATGTCGAAATCCCTCGGGAATTTTTTCACTGTGAGGGATGTCCGGGCAAAATATTCCACGCCGGTGATAAGGCTGTTCATGCTGTCCGCCCATTACCGCTCGCCGATAAATTTCTCCATAGAAACGCTCGACCACGCCAGCCATGCGCACGAGCGCCTGCGAAACGGGTGGGCCGAAATAGCCTTCGCCCTCCGCGCCCGCCCTTGCGAAACGTTCCCCTGCGCGCCGGACGGCGAGCTCAGGAAAGCGCTCTTTGAAGCGCGCGAGCTTTTTGACCGGTGCATGGAGGACGACTTCAACACCGCCGGCGCCATAGGCGCCGTGTTCGACGTGATCCACGCCACCAACGTCTCCCTCGGGCGCCCCGGGGGCATCGACTACGAGGCCGTCGAAGAAGCGGCGGTTTTTTTGCGGATGGTGGACGAGGTGATGGGGATAATGCAGATCGACCCGGACGAGCCCGACGGCGGCTCGGAAACAGAAGCCCTCATAGCCGAAAGGGACGAGGCCAGAAAAAACAAAAATTTCGCGCGCTCGGACGAGATACGCGCATTGCTCGGCGCGCGCGGGATAATTTTGGAGGACACGCCCCAAGGCACCAGATGGAAACATTCGTCACCTTGATATGATAAAGCTGGGCCCGCAACGGCAGGGCGTTTCTCTGCCGTTGCGGGCTTTGTGTTTTTATCTCTTGCCAAGAGGCATGATGCAAAGAGGGGTGTCGGCGTCCCCGAGCTTCAGCTCGCTTGCCACCGCGCCGGTTTTCATGGAAACCATGTATCGCCCGCTTATCCCGAGCGAATCAGCGGCGAGGTAGGCGTTTTGCGTCATCGCGCCGGAGGCAGTCCACGCGAGCGCGTTGCCGCCGTTGAGTCGCGACATCGAGCCGAGCGAGCCAATGTCGGTGACGAAGACAAGGACGCACGGGGACTTCTTCACGAAGTCGTCGTCCGTGATATCGCCAAGGATGTTTTTCCCCGTGACCTCGACCAGCGAATGTTCCTTCCAGTCGTACAGGAAAGCCCCGTCTGGTTTCACTGCGTAGATTTTGACATAGGGGGGCCTCCCCCCGGCAAGCGGAACGGTCCATCCGTTGCCGCCCCTGTTCAGCCCGCTTGCGGCCCACAATATCGTTGACAGCTCTTCCGCAGATATCTCCCCCTTGGGGAAATCGCTTCTGGTCCCTGATGCCCTCCGCTCCAAAAGCCCGAATATGCCGTCGCCCCCGTTTTTTTGAGGCGCCGGCAGTTTGGCATCGGCAAACGCTGTCCCAGCAAACAGAGCAAAACAAAATAATGCGCCCATAACTAAAATAACTTTCCGCGACGTATTCACAAAATACCCCCTTAAAGCTTTAAATTTTTTGGACCGACGCGTAAAATTTACCATGAAACGAGCGTTCCATGATTGTATAATTACGCTACGGCCAGCCCATTATCTGGGCCAGTTGAGGGGCTAAAATCCCTTCCAGCTCTTCGATTTTGC
>JAISQC010000135.1 GCA_031274465.1 Synergistaceae bacterium
GCGCTCTTGAAGTAAGGGGCTACGGATTCATCGAACGGGACGTCTCCCTTCCACAGCGGAAAATCGGACCTCGGCATCGGTGAAGCCGCCATGGGCGGGCGTGACGCCAATCGGTTCAGCTCTTTCGGCAGCTCCGGCGAGCCATAAAACGCGGCGCTTGGAGCGGGCGGATGCCCGGCAGAGGCATCGCCCGTCTCGCCGCCGCATCCCATCGGACCGCTTGGGATATCAGCATCGGATAGGCGCGCTCCGGGGTGCGCGAGTGGGGCGCAAAAAACCTCGATGAGCTCTTCCTTCTCAAACCCCCTGAACTTCAAAAGCAGAAACGGATCGCGGTCGAACGCGACGGAGGCGACGTAAACGACCGCAAGGATATGCTTGCAGACGGCATCGGACTCGGAACAGCCGCACAGCATCTGGCTTCCCGAAAATCCATCCAGCGACAGCAAGACGCCCGACGATCTGAAAATATCGCCGAGTTCGGGCGGCGCCTCTCCGGACAGCAACATCGCCTTGCAGATCGCTTTCTCGCACAGCCTGCGCTTTACCTCCTCCAGCTTGCGTTCGTCGGGCAGAGGCGAGCGCAGCTTCACGCTGTAGGGCGCTTTCCGCCTTCCTTGCACGCGCGCTTCGATAAGGCCCGCTGTCACGTTCAGCTCGATCACCCGGCCTGACTTAGCGTAATTTTTCGCGGACACGATATGTTTTTGCTGCGCCGATGCCTCAAAACGGCCGATAAAACCAGCCCACCAACCGTTGCGCTCCTGTTCCCAGCGCGCCCTTATGCCAGGCGGGCGGGCGTTTCTGATGGCGATTTTTCTGCCTAGAGGCGCTGTTTTCGCGGGCGAGTTGGCAGAACCCGCCTTTTGCCTTCCCCTCATGAGTCCAAAGCCCTCGGGGATAACGAGACGAGTTTCAGCAGCTCGCGGTCCGACAGCTCGGTTATCCAGTTGTCGCTTTCCATTATGACGCTGTCAGCCAGTTCCCGCTTCGACGCGATCAGCTCGTCTATACGCTCCTCGAGCGTACCCCGGCAACAGAATATATGAACCTGCACGAGATCCGTCTGCCCGATTCTGTATGCCCTGTCTATCGCCTGAGTTTCGACGGCTGGGTTCCACCAACGGTCGAACATGACGACGTGGTTCGCCCTGGTCAGATTGAGCCCCACCCCTCCGGCCCGGAGCGATAGGATGAAGAATTGCGCCCCCGCGCTCTCCTGAAAATCACGCACCATTTTGTCACGCGCTTCTCTGGAAACCGACCCGTGAAGAAAAGGCGCCTCCCTGCCGAAACGCTCCTGCAACTGATGCTTTAGAATATGGCCCATCTCCACGTACTGAGTGAAGACGAGCGCCCTGTCTCCGGCCTCGAACATCTCTGCCGCAAGCGACATGAGGCGCTCCGTTTTCGACGACCTCTCGCATCCGGGGTCGCCATCGCGGGCCACCAGCGACGGGTGGTCGCATATCCGCTTCATCCGAGTGAGCCCGGCGAGCACGAGCCCTCTGCGCCTCATCCCCGAGGAGCGCCCTATTTCACGCCCCAGCTCGTTCGAGGCGAGAGCGTATAATTTGGCCTGTTCTTTTTTCAACCCGCAATATACCTTCGTCTGGATTTTTTTCGGCAGCTCTGGAACTATATCCGGGTCGGTCTTCAGCCTGCGCATGATGAAAGGGCTTATCGCCCGCCGCAGGCTCTCCGCCAGACGGGCGTCTTGGGTTTCTTTGAGCGGTTTTACGTATGTGCTCGTGAAGCGGCGCCTGCTTCCAAGCATTCCAGGCATCAAAAATTCCATTATGGACCAGATATCCCCGACGTGATTTTCTATGGGAGTTCCGGTGAGGGCTACCCTCCAGTCGGATTTTATCCCACGGACGGCGCGCGCCTGCTGCGTATCGGGGTTTTTTATGTTCTGCGCTTCGTCGAGTATCACTCCCGACCAGTCCACCGAGCCGTACAGCCCCACGTCCCTTTGAAGCAGGGCATAGCTCGACAGGACCATCCCGGCCCGCATTGCCGACGCCGCGAAATCGCCCCCCTTCCGCCTGTCCTTGCCGTGATGTATGTAAAACGTCATCTGCGGGAAAAAGCGCTCTATCTCAAGCCGCCAGTTTTCGATCACGGAGGTCGGGCAAATCAGCAACACCGGGCGCGAATGCCCAAAGTCGCGGTACTTCTGCACCAGAGCCAGTGCCTGAATCGTCTTCCCAAGGCCCATGTCGTCCGCGAGGCACGCTCCTATGCCCAGCCCCGACAAAAAGACCAGCCACGAATATCCCCTCATCTGGTATGGCCTGAGCGAGCATGTCATGCAATCCGGCGCGCTGTACATATCGATCGGGACCGCGCGCGACAGCGCGCCGTAAATCGACTCGAGTTCCGGCAATCCGAAAAAACCGTCTATGAACGGATCCCTTATGGCGAGCCTCACCGCTTCGGCCTGAGAGAGGCGCGTCGGCAGTTTCTCCATGTGCCGGAGGACCTCCGCCAGATGATCTGGGGGTATGAACGCCCACCCGCCCCTGACGCGCACCAGAGGGGAGCCGCCCGTTACGGCGCGCAGGTCCGCTTCCGACAATATCTCCCCCCGCCATGCGAGCTTCCATCTGTACGATGCCTCGCCGTCCCCGCGCACTCCCATGACCGCAAGCCGGTTGCGCGAATTTTCACCCCACCAATCGGGGTACGCGACCTCCACCCCCAATGCCTCCAGATCGGCGGCGCTATTGAGCATGAAGCTCGCGGCGTCTTCGTGCGAGAGGGCGCAGCTCTCAGGGGAGGCGAGTTCGAGGCTTTCTTTAACGGGAGGGAACAAACCGCCGGCCGACCCCAACATGAGCAACAGGTAGCGCCTCATGAAACCGCCGTCTTCGCGCCCAGCCGAATTTTCGCCCCTCCAGACGTCGCGCGCCGGAACGACCTCGCCGGCGCCGAGGCGTTTCAACGAGTACTCGAGCCTCCAGGCGTCTTCATCGCAGACGAGCCTCAGCACGAGGTTCAGCGGGACCCGTTCTAGCCATTCGCACCCACGGCGCCATTCGCGCACATCGGAGTAGATGGACTCGAGCGACTGGCTCAACCCGTCGGTTTCCCCCAGCCAGCCGAGGGAGCGTATCCACAGGGCATGAGGGTTCAGCGCGTCAACCAGCGTCCCCCGCTTTTTTTTCTCCGCCCACTGAGACTCCCTTCGCAAAGGTTTCCTGGCGATTGCCCTCGCAATCTTTCGCGGGGAAAGTTCGCGCCCCTCCTGGGGGTTTCCCGCCCAAGCGCGCCTTATGAGGCCATCCGTAAAATCCTCCAATATGCCGCGAAGCACTGGCTCTGGGGGCGAAACGGACAAACCGCCTCCCGTTCGGATCGCGTCTGGCATCACCCGCGCCAGCCGGGCATACCTGATGGAGTCCTCGCCGATCAGAAGCGGCGTCCATGCCGACTCGTACTTCGCCCCGCCGCGCGACGCCTTTATGTCGGGGAGAAAGCGCCCCCTTTCGACCAGAGAGGCGGCAAACGAGCAGCACTCCA
>JAISQC010000092.1 GCA_031274465.1 Synergistaceae bacterium
TTACGAATTTTGAGTCCCGTTTTGACCGTGTTTTTCGTTGGCTGGGGCGGATATCTTTTCAGGGGGGAGCCACTTCAAAAGTATCTGGTTCAGCCTGTCTATCTCGATCGGCTTGCTTATGAAGTCGTTCATGCCGTGGCTCAGGAACACCTCCGTCATCCCTACTATCGCGTTCGCGGTGAGGGCGACGATTGGCATGATCGCGTTCCAGCCCCCCAGGGCGCGTATCCTCTCCGACGCCTCTATGCCGTCCATGCCGGGCATCATGTGGTCCATGAACACGAGGTCGTATTTCTTGCCGTCGAGCATCCTGAGCGCCTCCTCACCGCTTTCAGCGGTATCGGCCTCGATGCCGTACTGCTTCAGCAACTCGCTTGCCACCAGGAGGTTTATTTCATTGTCGTCCACCACCATGACTTCCGCGCCGTCGGTGCGGAAATTGCCGAGCTTCGATTCGTCGGCCCTGCAATTTTCGTCCTCGCAGGGCGAGTTGAGGACTCGGGCGACGGATGTCGCAAGCAGCGGGGGGTAGAGCGAGTCGCCGCCAAACGTGCCGCAGGCGCTTCCGGCATCCGAAATCTCTCTGATAGCGATGAGCCTTATGCCGAGGCCTTCCCCGATCAGACGTGCGATTTCCTCGCAATGGCTCTGATGGAATATAAAGTGAGTGTATTCGCCCCCGCCGGCGAGCGCGGACGCGGCATCCGGGGCGAGGGCGCAAGCGCGGTACGCCACCCCGAGCCGGCCCAGTATCGAAGACAGGTTTTCCAAATGTTCGCCGCTTGCGAGCAACAAAACCCTCTTTTGCGAAGCGTCCAGGACAGAGGCCAGCGGTTTGTCCGAATCGGCAGACTGCGTGACGGAGCACGTAAAGGTAGACCCCTTGCCGTACTCGCTCACCAGCTCGATCTCCCCGTCCATCAGCTCCGCAAGGCGGCGGCTGATGGCGAGCCCCAACCCAGTGCCCTGTATGCCCCTGTGCTTTTTGACATCCATCTGGGAAAACGCCTCGAAGAGGTGCGGTATGTCCTCGGCGCGTATTCCGGCGCCGGTGTCGGTGACCGCGAAGGACAGGGCCAGCTTCCCGTCCGATTTCCGCTTCCACGACGCCGACAGTTTGACGGACCCTTCGCTTGTGAACTTCACCGCGTTGCCAAGGAGGTTTAGAAGTATCTGCCTGATCCTGACGTCGTCGCCCTTGAGATTGCGGGGGATGCCGGGGTCGATGTCGGCGTAAAAGCGCAGCCCCTTCTGGCTTGCCCTCAGCGCTATCATCCCGCATATATCGGACAAAAGCGAGGCCAGGTCGTACTGAACCGAAACGATCTCCATCCTGTTCGCTTCGATTTTGGAGAAATCGAGGATGTCGTTGATGATGGTGAGCAGCGAGTCGGAAGCCCGCGAAAGGTTCTGGGCGTAGCCGTATTGCACGCCGTCCAGCTCCGTGCGCATCAAGAGGTCACTCATCCCCTTTATCGCGTTCATCGGCGTTCGTATCTCGTGGCTCATATTCGCGAGGAAAGTGCTTTTCATCGTAGACGCGATCTCCGCTTTTTCCTTGGCCGCGTACAGTTCCGTTATGTCGTGGATGACCAGGGCGAGCCCGTGAAGCTGCCCGTTTTTGTCTATGGCGGGCGATATGTCGAAGTCGGCGATGAAATCCCCGCGCCCGAAAAAGACCATCTTTTGCCTGAAATTGCGCGGGACGCAGTCGTACAGGACGTCCCGGCACTGCTCCATCAGGTTTGCAAGCTGTTCTTTGGGTATTCGTTTCTCTAACAGCGATTCCATCGGGTGGTTCACGATCAGCTCCAATTCCGGCACGCCCAGAAACTCCATCATGGCGTCGGTGGCGAGCACCACTTCCAAATCCCTGTTCAGGACGAAGATCACGTCCGCGCACGCCTGAAGCAAAAGGCGGTTGTAAAAATACTGGAGGTCCTTCTCCGCCTCGTTTACGTCCCGAAGCCGCTCGGCGCTCTTGTACATGATGCCGACGCGCCTGTAGTCGTTTTCCAGTCTGCGGAACTGGCGCGCCAGGCGGTTGTGCTCGGATTGGAGTTTCTTGTATTCGGCGAGGAGCCCCGCGCTTTCATCCGGCGCGAGCCCCTCTTTTTCGTCTGCTCCCATTTACAGCGCGCAGATTACGATGGACTCGTTGTGGATCCGGTTCAGGGCTTTGCCGTCAGCGATCGCAGTCGGGCAGATTTCGCCGTAAGCGTAAAAGCCCGCCAAGTTGATGCCGGATGGCAGGCTTTGCAACAGCGTTTCCCCCTCAAGCTTGTTGTCGTCCGCCATCACCATGTACCTTCCGCCGCACGAGACGCAGAAAAGCGTCGAATAACGATACCCATCCCCCGATGCCTCGCCGATCTTGCCGGCTATGTCGGCGATCAGCGCGTGCGCCGATTCCTGTATGTCGTTGCGCCTCATGGAAGCGAGCGATACCTTAGAGTGCTTCGAAATCGCTCCGAACAGGACCCCCGAGCCGTCAGACGGCTCCAGTTTCTTGATGGTGCGCACCACGGGGACGCCGTCATCGACATCGCCCACGTTCAGGTTCACCAGCAGCGGGGTCGAGACGTACACGGCGAGGTCCTTCTGGGCTATCTGCTCGTCCACGGACAGCCCGGCTTTGCGCAGGTAGTCCACGAACGTCATGTCGTCAACCCTGTAAACGACATTTTCGCTGGCCTCGGTGATCGTATGCTTCACTTGAGAAAACGCGCTCAGGACGTTCTTCACCGAAAATATCGGGCGCACGTCCCCGCCAAGCAGCACTATCGCGGCCCGATCCGTGAAAGCCCGTCCGTCCGCGTACATCAGGATGTCGCTGTCCGCCACGTTCGACGATGGCAGTCCTCCGAAAATCGGGATATCGCCGGAACATTCGCTCAGAATGCTGACGTAGTTGTCGAGCGGCGCCATGTCGTTGAACGGGGGGATCAGGAACAGCATTTTGGCGCTTTCCGGGCAGGCGGCGGAAGCTTTGGCATAGACTGAGCGAAGCTCGGACTCCAGGTTGCCGGCAGTCAGCGTGTCGGTGAGTGCATGAGAGAACGCCACGTCATCCCCGGTCAGCACCAGCAGGGTAGCCGACATCGTCTGAGTGCCGTTTTCCGTGTCCAGATTGGCTATGCTGGTGTTGCCGACCAACTCAAATGGGAACTTCCCCTTGGCATATTCCATGAATTCGTCGTGACGCACCTCGGCGTCGCAGAACACGAAACCGAAACTGTTTTTTCCGAGCGGGCCGCGGCTCTCGATCTGTTCATAAAGCTCGT
>JAISQC010000259.1 GCA_031274465.1 Synergistaceae bacterium
GTAGCCGGGCCGAACGCTTTGAAGTAACGGCGGAGCAAAACGGCCCGCGCGGCGTCCGTGTCCGTGAACGCGACATTTTCGCATATCATGAACGTCTTCGCCGTGCCGGGGCGATAGGCAATCAGCCCGCGCCTGTTCATTTCGTAAAACAGGCCGCCCCAGCCATTGAATATATTATTGACTTCTCCCTGCTCCAACCCGGATTTGCGGCACTTTTCCCTCAGCTCCGCGCGCCCCAATGCGCCGGAACGCATTTGTTCGAGCAGGAACCCGGCAAGGTATTCCATGCGGTTGCCCTCGATGTCCCAGGCGCCCTCCCATTTTTTGGGGACCCCCCTTGCGGAGAGGAACACGCCCATCTCATCAAGGCCCACGGCGTGCAGCGTATGCCTGAAAGACCATATCTTGACAAGCCGTGCGCTCCAGCTCGATTCGTCGAAATCGATGCCCCGAACGCGCAACGCGTACTTGGGATTATTGGCGAACTGCGCCTGAAGGCCGCAGAGGGCGGAGACGACGGCCGAGCACGGCGCGCGGTCTATCAAAAATTGATTTTTCAGCCTCGCGTATCGTAACTGCTCCTCATCAATCATGATCGTTCATGAACTCCTTTTTAAAACACGGGCGCTGCCTATGGCGCGCACCCGGCAACCGTGTGTGCATTATACTATGAATGGTGCCACCATTATTAAGAAGGTCTACAATACTGAGGGGCAAACGCTCGGGAAACTGTTACGTCCCGCTTCGTCAGGGGATTTATTTTGCTGGCTGTGGGTAATCGCCCGCCCGGCGATGATATAATCTTCGTATATATTTGAGGAATGGCGCAAAGCAAAAGACCTCGCGCCGCAAGTCAGGAGTGTTTGCAAATGTCCGGTTTTGTCGAGGAAGCACGGTCAATAGACGATTGCCTGCGTTTCGTGGCGGAGGCGCTGCGTTTCCCGTGGAACATCGGAAGCCGCAGGGTAAAGATATCGGACGCGCTTCTGACGCGTTCGTCGATAGACATGATCGCCCCGGAGCCATATCCGCCGTTCACCAGAAGCCTGAGGGATGGGTACGCCCTGCGCCATTCGGACACCACGGGCGCGTCGCCATCCTCTCCGGCTTTTTTGAAAGCGGCGGGCGAGATACTCATGGGAAATGCCCCGTCGTTCGCCATAGCACAGGGCGAGGCAGCCTACATCCCGACCGGGGGGATGATGCCGGATGGCGCCGACTCCGTCGCGATGGTCGAAAACACTGCGGCGTCGGGAAGCTGGGTCGAGGTCCGCGCCTCCGTGCAGAGCGGCGAAAACGTGATGCGCGAAGCGGAGGAAATAGCCGAGGGGGACGTCCTCATAAGGAAGGGCGAGTTGATGGATCATTCGTCAACAGGGCTTCTCGCGACGTTCGGCATCTCGAAGGCGGACGTCATGGACATAAAAATCGCAGTGATATCGACAGGCGACGAGATAACCCCTATCGAAACATCCCCCCTGCCGAACGGCTTCATAAGGGACGCAAACACGTCCATAATCCAATCGACTCTGAAAAGATACGGGATGCAGTCCGAGTCGTACGGCATAGCGCCGGACAGATGGCCCGATCTGAAAGCCCGCACGGAGGACGCGCTCGCGCGGTGCAGCGTCGTGCTGCTGTCGGGTGGGTCGTCCGTAGGGGCGCAAGACCACACTATCCGCCTCATCGAATCCATGTCCGAACCGGGGCTGCTCGTTCGCGGCATAAACATGGCTCCGGGGAAGCCAACGCTGATAGGGGGTTCCGCGCATCGGGAGAAATTGATCGTCGGCCTGCCGGGGCATCCGCTCTCGTGCATGGTGTCCACCATATTCGTCGTATTGCCCCTCTTGCTCGCGCTGGGCGGCGCGCGCTCCCCTCAGGCCGGAAGGTACATCAGGCTCCCGCTGACCGAGGACGTGCAGGGGCGCACAGGGCAGGACGAATTCATACCGATGTCGCTGGATTTGAACGGCGCGCTGCCCCTTGCCGCCAAATCGGGCTACGTCTCCACGATGAGAGGCGCGGACGGGTTCATAAGGATGCGCCCCGACACGGAGACGCAAAGAAAGGGCGAGATGGCGGAGATATGGCTATGGTGATGGGACGGGGCTATCCAGAACACTGTTCGCTTGACGAAGCGCTCAAAATACTGTCGGAGGAATTCGGGCATATCCGTTCGAAGACCGTCACGGCCAAACCTGCGGACGCGCTGGGCTGCATATTGTCGGAGGACATATCGTCGAAGAGGAACGTCCCACACTATACCGCGTCGGCGGTCGACGGCTATGCCATGTCCGCGCGCTCGACAGCCGGCGCCGCCCCCTCCACCCCGGTCACTCTCGAGGGCGGGAAGTTTTGGTGGGTGAATACCGGCGCTCCGATTGGCGACGCCGACTCCGTCGTAATGGTGGAGGACACGTCGATGGAACCGGGGGCGTCCGCAAACGTGGGCTCCGAGCGCCTCAAAATTTTCAGAAGCCTGACGCAGGGCGAAAACGTCAGGGCGGTAGGCGAGGACGTGATGTACGGTCAACTGCTAGCGTGCTGCGGCGACAAGGTGACTCCGGCCTTGGTGTCGCTGTGCCTGTGCGCTGGCGTGGAAAACATCTCAATATACGCAAAACCGAGGGCGATTTTCATCCCGACTGGCAACGAGATAGCCTCCGCAGAGCTATGGCTGTCCGGGGAACGCGCCTCGCCGGGGGTCGTGGTGGATTCGAACTCGGCTTATGCTGCGTCCATTTTCGAGTCGTGGGGGTATAGCCTCGACATATCCCCGATCCTGCCGGACGACCCCGACGTCATCTCGGAGGCCACGCGACGTGCCGCAAGCGACTACGACCTCGTCATCGTGAGCGCTGGTTCCGCCAAAGGGCGCCGCGACCACTCGGCGGATATTTTCCAGAAACTCGGGAAAATACTGTTTCGCTATGTGCGCATGAAACCTGGGCGGCCCGCGATGATAGCGAACATCTGCGAGACCCCGGTCATCTGCGCGCCCGGGTTCCCGATGTCGTGCGCGGTGTCGCTGTGGTCGTTCGCGTACCCGCTGGCCAAAATGCTGTCAGGCGAACGGGTAGCCCCCGACTATATACTGAACGCTATCGGGTCGAGGGAGTCGCTGGAGGCCGAATTCATGGTTCAGCACTCTTCCCCACCGGGCGTGGCGGAGTGGCTGAGGATGAAATGCGCGCGCGTCGGGGAAAACACTTTCTGCTGGCCGCTGTCCTCCGGGGCAAGCGTGCTGTGGGCGCTTGCGGAAGCCGACGGAATCGCCATGCTGCGCGAGGAAAGCTTGGAACGCCCAAAAGGCTCGAAAGTCCAAATCCACCTGACCAAAAGGGTCGATCTCGCCAAACGACTGCTCTTTCAGGGTTCCGACGATCCGGCAGTCGGGCTTCTGGTCTCCATCATGCGAAATAAGGGGATGGATCTCGCGATAAGGGCTGTCGGCAGCATGGGCGGCCTGGCGGCCCTGGCGCGGGGCGAGGCTCACCTCGCGGCGGCCCACCTGCTCGACGCGGCCAGCGGAACGTATAACACGAGCTACATCAGGCAGTTCTCGGGCGACAGGGATTGGCGCAGGAAGAGGATATTCTACCGCGAGCAGGGCATAATAACCGCGCCGGGCAACCCGAAGGCTATCGGAGGCTTCGGGGACCTCGCCGCCGGCGACGTCGTATTCGAAAACAGGCAGCCAGGCGCTGGGACCAGGGTTCTGCTCGACTACATGTTGCGCGAAAACGGCCTGAAAAGCTCCGACATACGGGGATATGACCACATCTCGATCACCCACATGGAGGCCGCGAACAAAGTTGCATCCGGCGTGGCGGACGCAACGCTGGGCATAGCGTCCGCCGCCGACGCGCTCGGCCTCCATTTCATACCGATAGCGCGAGAGCCTTATGAGCTGGTCTTCTGCGAACGGTTCGGCGAACACCCTGCGGCGGAAGCGCTGTTCGACGCCATCGAGAGCGTGGAATGGAGGGACGCTGTGTCTCGCATGGGCGGCTACGAATTTCCGGAAACAGGGGACATTCATTGAAGATAGTAGCCGTGTAGCCGTCTCGGGCTATAGATGCCCGGCGCGCTCAAAAACCCCTCTGACGCTTGAATTTTTTCCGAAATAATGTTTTAATAAAGATACCAGATTCGTGATTTAAAAAATTGAATACGGGGGGATAACGGGTGGCAAATCGCATTGTTCTGAATGAGATGTCGTACTTTGGCGCTGGAGCGATTTCGGTTCTTGCGGACGAAATCA
>JAISQC010000011.1 GCA_031274465.1 Synergistaceae bacterium
ATTGATGTTTCAAGGGTTCGAAAGGCTGGCGGCGGGCGCAATTATGTAGAGGATAATATCCCCAACATACAAGAGAAGGTTCGAGAAATAGTTGACGGCGCTACATATGGAAATCCCGAAAAAGTGCTTTCTTGGACGACGGGAAGCCTCAGAAAAATACAAGCCGCGCTTCTGGAAAAACATGGGATAAATGTGAGCTTCAAAACGGTTGGCGCCATATTGGAAGATATGGGTTACAGCAAACAAGCCAACCAGAAAATGCTGCAGGCAGGGAAAGCGCACCCAGACAGGAACGCGCAGTTTGAGTTTATCGACAAGAAAGCAAAAGAATTCATCGATGCGGGCGAG
The DNA here is from genome assembly GCA_031274465.1 of Synergistaceae bacterium. Lineage (GTDB taxonomy): Bacteria > Synergistota > Synergistia > Synergistales > Synergistaceae > JAIRKI01. The sequence goes on from JAISQC010000011.1 coordinate 349, forward strand.
CCTGTGATTTCGGTTGACACAAAGAAGAAAGAAAACATCGGCAACTTCAAGAACAACGGCTCGGAATACCGCAAGAACAAAGACCCGCGCAAGGTTCTCGACCACGATTTCCCGATTGAAGAACTTGGCAAAATCGCGCCATACGGAATTTATAATCTCAACCATAACACTGGCTTTGTAAACATCGGAACAAGCCACGACACAGCCGAATTTGCCGTTGAGAGCATATCGCGCTGGTGGGAAGCAGTTGGAAAGCATACTTTTCCGAATGCCGCAAAGTTGCTCATAACTTGCGATTGCGGCGGCAGCAAAGGCAACAGGGTCAGATTGTGGAAATACCAGCTTGCACAGTTTGCGGAGCGCATTGGCCTGGAAATACACGTATCCCACTTCCCGCCTGGAACATCAAAGTGGAACAAAATCGAACACAAGCTGTTTTGCTTCATATCCAAGAATTGGCAAGGGAAGCCGCTTGTTGATGTGCAAACAGCGGTGAGCCTTATCGGGTCTACGACGACCGCCACTGGTCTCAAAGTTATTTGTCAGACTGATAATGCGGAGTACGCGTTATCAAAAAAGGTTGCGGACAAAGAATTCGATGCGCTTCCCATCATCAAAATCGCGCCTTTTGAGAGTTGGAACTACACGGTGAAAAAGGCATAAATGGATAAGTTATTATTACACAGTTCCTTAAACCCGAGACCATACATCTCCCCGAGGATCTGGAGTGGATTTTTATAAAGAAAGCGCTGAAAGAAATCCAAAAGTCGTAACCCCTGCACTAGTGGAGGCAAAATCATTAAGCACTGCTAATTAACAAGTGGTAAACCACCGGCTATGCCGCCCGGAAGGGAGTGTGCCAGCAAAACCTCGCCGCTACAACTTTGCGCTATTCTGTATCTTGCCGTATCCGTAAAATAAATCGCGTTTCGAGCGGATTGGCGTATAATAAAGACACAAGGCGGTGATACTTGTGTCAGGTGAAACATTTGAAGAAAGAATGGTTCCCGAACTGTTGCCGCCTTCAGAAGACGGTGTGTTCAAAACGCTTCTCACACACCCAGACGCGAAACCGGTGTTGCGTGACATTATCTCAAGTGTTTTGCAGATTCCTGTCATCAATGTTGAGATCAGGAACATCGTGCTTCCAATTTCGGATTTCTCGGAGAAGCGCGAGGAATTAGACGTGAACTGCGAAATCGACGGCGGCAAACAAGCCGATGTGGAAATGCAGTCCTAAGCCATGAAGGGCGACAGCATCCCAGGCGGCCATAAAAACATCAAGAGCCGCGCGATATACAATCTCTGCGATCTACACGCTTCGCAGGAAGGCCGGGGCGTAAGCTACAAAAATCTCATGCAGAGTTTCCAGATTACATTCTGCGGCTACACGGTGTTCCCGGAACGGGATGGTTTCATCCACAGGTTCAGTTTTCGCGATGCGAGCGGCGGGGAACTTCTGGATTCGGTAGGCATCGTTTTTGTCGAACTGACCAAACTTGATGACGTTATGAAAAAGCCCGTCGGCGAGATGACTGGCGTCGAATTGTGGGCGCTGTTCTTCTCCATAGGCGGGGAGCCAAAACATAGAGCGTTATTGGAAAAAATGATTGAAATCAAGGAGGAGATCAAAGTGGCGGCGGAACTTCTTACAAACATAAGCCGCGACCCGAATGAGCGCGCACGCTTCATGTCGCGCCGCAGATTTCAGATGGACAGGGAACATGACAGGGCTGTGGCGATAGAGGAAGGCGTGGTCAAAGTGGCACGAAACCTTTTGAAAATGAAAATGCCGCTTTCCGACATTGCAGAAGCAACCGGCCTGACCAGCGAAGAGATAGAAAAACTCTGCAATTGACCATTTCCGAGAGAAGCATGGAACGTGCAATCCAGGCCGATGGATGAAGCGGTCAAGGAAATTCGTTTAGGCTTGCCATTTTTGATGTTTAAGTTAGCGGCTATGCCGGGGGTACGTGATTCAAAGCGATTCCTTGAATTTACCCCAAAGCGGCGCATGTTTTGCGAGCATCATGTCGCCGATGCCCCTTATTGTTTCCGAGTCTCGGGATATCTGCGCTTTCAGGCTTTGCGCTCCGTCAAAGCGGCGCTCGTCCCTCACGTGTTCTAGCAGGAAGGCCGAGATTTTGCGGCTGTACAGGTCTCCGTCAAAATCAAGCAAGTTGATTTCAAACCGCGTGTCCCCAACGTCTTCGAACGTCGGGTTCAAGCCTATGTTCGCCGCCCCGACGTGCCACTTTCCCAACGCCAGAACAAGCGCGGCGTAAACCCCCCGCCTCATGGGTATTTTCTCCGGGCTGATTTCGATATTGGCGGTCGGAAACCCGAGGCGGCGTCCCCTCTCGTTGCCCCTGGTCACCGCGCTCGAGCAGAAAAACGGGTATCCCAGCAATTCCCACGCGCGCCTCATATCCCCCGACGCCACCGCCTCCCTGACGAGAGTGCTGGACACGGGGTTGCCGTCTGAGTCCTTTAGCGTGGGCGCAATCTCAAACGCCCAGCCCCGGTCGCGGCACTCGCCCTCCAGCGTCGCGGTCGTTCCCATGCGGTTTCTGCCGAAGCGGAAACCCTCTCCCACGACTACGCCGCGCACTCCGAACTCGTCGGATATGCAATCCAGAAATTCTTCCGGCGTCTTGGCCGCCATCTGCGCGGTGAATTTCATCCTCCGAGCAGCCGGCACGGAAAAAAATTTTTCGAGGGATGCCTGTTCCCCGCTGGTGAAAAGCGATTTGAACTGACCCGGCGACAGGAGCGAGTCCGGATGCCTGTCGAACGTCACTGTCCCCCAAGTGGCGCCATTTGCCTCAGCCAATGCGCAAGCGCGCCTCAGGAGGTCCTGATGCCCTCTGTGAAAGCCGTCGAACGCGCCTATCGCAGCTATCATCGGGCGGCCTCGGCCTGAGGCCCTGCCAAGCTGAGGTTTATCTCGGGCGTCATCGTCATGCCTCTTTCCGCAGGCTCAAGACGCCCTACCGACATCCACTTCTCGGACACGGCCATTGCCCCGTTGTCCGGGCATCTGTCTCCGAACGTCAGCCTTGCGGCGCCGGAGATGTCGACTCGGACCCCGTCCGCCATGCGCGACGAGTCCCCTTCGCCAACCCTGTAGCACGGCAGGAAACGCTCCATCTCGGAAACTGGGCGGACGGCGGAAACGAGGTCGTCTTTCGGCACGGAAAAATTTTCCCCCGGACAGAGCGCCTGGGACAGCGAAAAAAAACCGACCGCCTCCCGCCTCAGCGAGACTATGTGGGCGCGGCATCCGAGGGAGCGCCCGATGTCCCGCGCTATCGCCCGGACGTATGTCCCCTTGCCGCACTTTATCTGAAACCGCGCCTCGCTGTTTGAAATAGCGCCGATTCGCCTTATGCTTTCTATGAAAACCTGCCGGGGAAGCATCTCCGGCGAGCCCCCGGCGCGAAAAATCTCGTGGGCGCGCCGCCCTTTGACGTGAACCGCCGACACTTCCGGCGGCGTCTGCATCCTCCAGCCGAGAAACGAAACAGCGGCCGCGTCCAGATCTTCCTCCGTAACGCTTTCGGAGTCGCCGGAAGAAATTATCTCACCCGTGCCGTCGCACGTCGTCGTCTCGGCGCCGAGCCTCACCACGGCGCTGTAGGTTTTAGGCATGTTCATTACGAGGCTGAAGAGGCGGGTCGCCCCGCCGAGCAACAAGACCAGCACCCCGCTCGCTGACGAGTCCAGAGTGCCGCCGTGCCCGACCTTCGTGCCCTTGCCGAGTATTTTTTTTACCTGCTCGACGCAGTAAGAGCTGCGAAGGCCCAGGGGCTTATCTATCGGCAGCAGGCCTTGAAACATGGCGTTCCATCTCCGCGCGCAGCATCGACACTGCCTCTTCGATAGAAGATTTGATGGTGCAGCCGGACGCCAGGTCGTGCCCTCCCCCGCCGAAAACGGCAGCTATCTCGCGCGCGCTCCGAGGCGGCCTCGTGCGGATGGAAGCGCGCACCCATCCATCGCCGTCGGGGCCCGCTAATTCGCTGCAGAGGGCGACGGCCTTTACCCCTCTTATCCGCAGCAGGAAATTCACCAGATTTTCAGTAGATTGGCGGGACGTCCCAGTCCTTGCGAAATCCTCGCGCGTGAGCCAGTATATGGCGCACTCCCCGTCGGCGAAAGTCGTGGCCCTGGACATGGCCGCGCCCCAGAGCCTGAGATCCTCCACCGCCAGGCTAGAGTCCAGCTCGTCCGCTATCATTTGCGGGGAAGCCCCGGAGGCCAGCAATTTCATTGCGCAGTCGTGGCTTTTTATCGTGGTGGACGCGAAGCTGAACCCCCCGTTGTCCGAGACGAGCGCCGCGTAAAGGGCCGTCGCCTCGTCGCCGCGTATCCCCCACGGGGAGCCGAACATCAGCTCGGTCACCATTTCGCCGGTGGCCGACGCGTCGGCGTCTATCCAGTTGACGTCGCCGTACATTTCGTTGTCGCAGTGGTGGTCGATATTTATCACCGGGCATGGCATGGCGCCCGGCGATATGCCCGGGACCGACCTGCCAGCCGTGCTGGTGTCGGTGCATACGATCACCCCGCCCGATCCCGGAAAATTCGAGGGGATCGAGTCGATCACGCTCATCTCAAGGTCGCTCAAAAGAAAGGCATACCGGGGGGGGCATGGGTCCGGGCAGGCAAACATCACCCTTTTCGACGTGCGGAGGCCGAGCCGCGCGATGGCGGCGCCGCACCCTATGGTGTCCCCGTCGGGTTTCTCGTGAGCGAGGACGAGCCAGCTGGCCCTAGTTTCAAGCAGTTCTATTATGTCTTTCACCATGATTCATGGCTTCCCAGTGCCGTCTTCTTTGAGCACCCTGTCTATCAGGGCGTCGATGTCCCTCGCCCTGAGCTCCGAGTCGTCGAATATGAAATGCAGCTCAGGTATCTTCCTTATGTGCATGTCGCGCCCGAGGCACCCCCTGATCTTCCCCGAGGCGGCGGCCAGCGCCGACTGCACGCCGGGCATGGACAGATCGTCGAGCAGCGTGTAGTAAACCTTTGCGTGGCTCAGATCGCGCGAGCAGTCCACATGAGTCAGTATGACGCCGCCCAGCGCGTCGTCTTTTACCCTGTCGGTCAAAATCTCCGCGATCCTGCGCAAAAACTCCCGGTTCAGGCGTTCTATCCTAAAGGTCGCCATAAGCGTGCACCTCGCGCTGCAAGTTCAATATCTCGAATTCCCCCTCCTCTTCGGAGCGTTCCGCGCACAGGCACATCTCTTCCAGCCGCGAGGCGGTCTCATGGGAGGAAGACCCGCTGCATACGGCTCCTATTTCAGCGAGGTTCCACAGGCCCTCGGGGCCCAAATCAGCCGCTGAAGCGTTGAAATGCCTCTTTAGCCTGCCGATGAGGGAGTGCACCACCTGACGCCTGTCCTTCAGGCTGCACGCCCCGTGAATTTCAATGGATAGCAGCATTACGCCGAGCCACAGCTTCATATATCCAAAGTTTTCTTCTCTGACAGTATCTCGTACGCCTCGACGATGTCGCCCTCCCTGAAATCCTGAAACCCGGAGAAGCTCAACCCGCACTCGTTGCCGGCGGATATTTCGCGCACGTCCTCTTTGAAATGCCTGATCGCGGACAGCGACCCGTCCCAAATCACTATGCCGTCTCTCACTATGCGGACCTTCGTGCTTCGCTTCACGATGCCGTCCTGGACGAAGCAGCCTGCGATCCTGCCAGCCTTCGGGACTTTGAAAATTGCCCTGATCTCAGCCTGCCCCACGACGTTCTCGCGCAAAGACGGCGCCAGCATGCCTTCGAGGGCCGCCTTGACGTCCTCCTGCATTTCGTATATGACCCTGTAAAGGCGAATTTGCACGTTCGACGACTCGCTCAGTTTTTTCGCGTTCGCGTCGGGCCTCACGTTGAAGCCTATTATGATCGCGTTCGAGACGGACGCAAGAGCGACATCCGAACCGGAAATTCTTCCGACGCCTTCGTGCACGATGTTGATGCGGACGGCGTCCGTGCTCATCTTCATGATCGTCGAGCGGAATGCCTCCAAAGAACCCTGAACGTCGCACTTGAGCACTATGTTGAGCTGGGGGGTGTCGCTGGCCTGCATCTGGTCGTAAAGCTCCTCCAGCGTGGGCATGGGGCGGGCCTGGCCAAAGGCGATGTCCCGGCGGGCGGAGTTCGCGCTCACCGCCATCTCTCTGGCCTCCCGCTCCGAGGCGATGATGTGGAACGTCTCGCCCGGCATAGGGACGACCTCGAGCCCAAGTATCTCCAGAGGGGTGCTGGGGCCGGCGGAATCCAGCGCCCTCCCCTTGTCGTCCAGCATCGCGCGTATCTTGCCCCACGAGGTGTCGGTCGTTATTATGTTGCCGCGCTTCAACGTGCCCTGTTGGACTATCACAGTCGCGACCGGGCCCTTTCCCCTGTCGAGGTTTGCCTCGACGATCACGCCTTGGGGCGGAGCGGTTGGCGATGCCCTGAGCTCCGACATTTCGGCTACCAGCAAAACAGTGTCCAAAAGCTGGTCGATGCCTTGGCCGGTCTTGGCCGAAAGCTCGACCATTATCGTATCCCCGCCCCATTCCTCCGGGGCGAGGCCGTAGTCGGAGAGCTGCTGGCGGACCCTCTCGGGTTTCGCGTCGGGCTTGTCTACCTTGTTTATCGCGACTATCACCGGGACCCCGGCGGCTTTCGCGTGGTTCAGCGCCTCCAGCGTCTGCGGTTTCACCCCGTCCTCGGCGGCGACCACGAGTATGGCTATGTCGGTAACGCTGGCGCCTCTGGCCCGCATGGCGGTGAACGCCTCGTGCCCGGGGGTGTCGAGGAAGACTATCTCATTGCCGTTGTAGCTGACCTTGTAGGCGCCTATGTGCTGGGTTATGCCGCCCGC
>JAISQC010000031.1 GCA_031274465.1 Synergistaceae bacterium
TACTGCATCTGGATATGGAAGGGCCGAAGACCGTGACTGCTGCAGATATACAGCCCGACAGCGAGGTGGAGTTTCCCGCGCCGGACGCGGTCATCTGCCATCTCGGGGCTGGCGCCAAACTGTCGATGGATTTTTACATCGAGGCCGGCATCGGATATGCGTCTCTCGACAGGCCGAGGCCGCCTTATCTGCCCGTTGACGCGCTTCTGGTGGACGCGATATTCTCCCCGGCAAAGCGCGTCAAATACGAGGTGCAGGACAAGCGCATGGGGCAGAGGACGGACTACGACAGCCTGAGCCTAGAGCTTTGGACGAACGGCGTTGTGAGCCCGGAGGACGCGGTGAGGCAGGCGGCCGTCATCTTGAAGGATTACTTCCTGAACATAGCGCTTGCCGTCTCCCAAGACGACCCGGACCTTCAGGTGGAGATCAAGGGGATAGACATCGGAAAAATGTCCGACAAGGGAAACTCCGCTGATTCCCCGGTCAGGAATTTCATGAAACTGGGGGACAACCCGGCGTACGCGCGCCCTGTGCGCGACCTCGAACTGTCGGTCCGCAGCGAGAACTGCCTGATGCGCGGCGGGGTCCACTTCATCGGGGAGCTGGTCTCGCGCTCTCGCAGCGATCTGCTCAAGATAAGGAATCTCGGGAAAATTTCGCTCCGCGAGATCGAGGAAAAGCTGACGAAATTCGATCTGACCCTCTCAGGGCCTATCGACGACGATCCCGAAGAAGACCGTCTGTATAAGTAGGGAAATAAATCTGTAAAGGGGCTAAACTCGGATGAGACATCGCATGAATCTTAGGCGTCTTGGACGCAATGGCTCGCACAGGCGGGCAATGCTGACCAATCTGGCGGCCAGCCTTTTCGTGGAGGGGAGCATAATCACGACTGTCGCGCGAGCCAAGGAGCTGCGCCGGGTCGCGGAGAAGCTGATAACGAAGGCAAAGGGAGGCACGCTGGCCGACCGAAGGCTCGTCATAGCGAGGATGCCGCACAAGGCGGCCGTCCTCTCCCTCTTCAACGATATCGCGCCCCGCTATTCCGAGAGGAACGGCGGGTACACGAGAATCGTCAAAATCGCGAACAGGGTCGGGGACGCAGCCCCGATGGCGGTCATCCAGCTGGTGGAATAGCTGCGTGGATCAAGTTCCCATTTTCGACGTCAAGGGGGCGGTTTACTCTTATAACGAAACTGGCCCGCCTGCTTTGGATGGCGTGGATTTGACCGTCATGCCCGGTGAATGGGTTGCCGTCTTAGGCGCCAACGGTTCGGGAAAATCCACGCTCGCCAAGGTTTGCAACGCCCTGCTGGTTCCGGCGCAGGGCGCTTGTTTTTCGCTCGGGCTCGACACGTCCGATCCCGGCAACGCTGGGGCGGTCAGGCAGGGAGTTGCGCTCGTCTTTCAAAACCCAGACGATCAGATAGTGGCGAGCGTGGTGGAAGAGGACGTTGCCTTCGGCCCGGAGAACCTGGGCCTGCCGTCCGGCGAGATAGAGCGGAGGGTGGACCGTGCCCTCGAACTCGTCAGCCTGACGGACTTGAGGAAACGGGGGTCCTACTCGCTGTCGGGCGGCCAAAAACAGCGCCTCGCTCTGGCTGGGGCGCTCGCCCTCGAACCCAAAGCCCTCGTGCTCGACGAATCGACGTCAATGCTGGATCCGGATGGCCGCAGGTCGTTTCTGGGCTGTCTCGGGGAACTCAACCGTCTGGGCATGACGATACTCCAGATCACCCACGCGGTGGAGGACATCATGTTCTCCGGCAGGATAGTCGTGCTGGGCGCGGGGCGCGTTTTGTGGGACGGGCGCCAGCACGGGTTTTGGGACGGAAAGTATCGCGAGTTTGGTTTCAGCGAGCCGCCGGAGCTGGCGCTTTACCGCGAGCTGGCGTCGCGCGGCCTGATCGACCCCCTTACCGCCCCTCGCGTAGACGACATGCTGGAGGCCCTGTGTCTATAAAGCTCGACGGCGTCTCCTACGCATACAACGTCGGGACTCCTGCGGAAAACGTCGCGCTGGATGGCGTCTCGCTCGTGGTGGAGCGGGGAGAGTGGCTGTCGATAGTCGGGCACACCGGCAGCGGCAAATCGACGCTGGCGCAGCATCTCAACCTGCTGCTTTCCCCGCAGTCGGGGACGGTGTCGGTCGACGGAGAGCTCGTGCAGATCGGGACCAAGGCCGCTCGCGGGCTCAGGCGCAAGGTCGGCTTGGTCTTCCAATATCCGGAGTCGCAATTTTTCGCCGAGACAGTGCGCGACGAGATAGAGTTCGCTCCCTCCAACTGGGGCGTCAAAGGCGACGACCTGAAATCCTGCGTTGATGAGGCAGTCTCCGCCTCCGGGCTGGACCCGGCATTGCTCGCCGCGAACCCCTTTGCCCTGTCCGGAGGGCAGAGGCGCCGGGCCGCCATCGCTTCCGTGCTCGCCATGCGCCCGGAATACCTTGTCCTCGACGAGCCGACGGCAGGTTTGGACGCAGCCGGGATCAGAGATCTGACCGGGATGCTTTCGGACCTGAGGGAACGGGGGATGGCTGTGGTTCAGGTGACTCATGACCTCGGCGTAGCGCTGGAGCGCAGCGATCGGGTTTTGGCGCTCGAGCGGGGCAGGGCCGTCGCGGAGGGCACTCCGGAGGAAATAGCCTCATACCTCGCCGAAAACCCGGTGAAGGGCCTTCTGCTTCCGCCGTGCGCGAGTTTCGCGCACCGATTGAGGAGTCGCGGCATAAACGTGCCTCTCACCAGCGGCGCCGCTGCCATCGCAGAGGCCGTGGAAAAAGCGCGCGCGGTAATGCGATGAAGTTCGGGAACACGTCCATCGGGCAGTTCATCCCCGGCGAGTCCGTCATACATTTGCTCGACCCGAGGTGCAAGATGATAGGCACGTTCGTCCTGCTGACGGCTCTTTTCATGGCAGGCGCTCCTTGGGATTTCGTCCCGTGGGTTTTTCTGCTGGCCGCGATGCCCCGCCTGTCCCGAATCTCCATGCGGGCCATTTTGCGCTCCGGACGCCCAGTGCTGTTTTTGGTCATGTTTACGATGCTGCTCAATGTATTTTGGACTCCCGGAAACGAGATAGCCCGCTTGGGGCCGCTTCGTATAACGGAGGAAGGCATCGTGAGCGCCTTTTGCATGGGGGTGCGGCTTTATTTTCTGGTCGTGTTCGCCGCGATTTTGATGATGACCACGAGCCCGATGGCCTTTTCGGACGGCTTGGAGCGGATATTGTCGCCGCTTGCGCGCCTCGGCCTTCCCGTGTCCGAGATGGCCATGATGATGACCATAGCCCTGCGCTTCATCCCGACACTGTTCGAGGAGACCGACAGGATACTCAAGGCCCAGATGTCGCGGGGCGCCGACTTTGAAAGCGGGTCGATGATAAAGCGGGCGCGGAGTTTCATCCCGGTACTGGTGCCGCTGTTCGTGCTGGTGTTCGCGCGCGCGGAAAACCTTGCCGTAGCGATGGAATCGCGCTGCTACGTGCCGGGAGGGCATAGGTCGAGGATGCGCCCTCTCGTCTGGGAGGCGCGCGACACAAAAGCAATGTCCTGCATGGTGGCTTTTGCCGTTTTTTCGTTCCTGTGGGGCATGTGCCTGCCCAAAATCGCCTCGATATGCCTCGATATGCTTTAGAGCTCTCGTACGACGGGGCCAGCTACTCCGGATGGCAGCTCCAGAGTGGCGGGAACTGCGTTCAGGGCGCGGTGGAAACCGCGCTCGGCAGGCTGGGGGAGAGAACGCGCATCTCGGGCGCTGGCAGGACCGATGCCGGAGTCCACGCGAAGGGACAAGTGGCCCACTTCGACGCGGAGCGCGATTGGGAAGCGCGCCGGCTACTGCTCGCTGTCAACGCGCACCTGCCCCCTTCGATATCCGCGATGCGGGCCGCTAAGGCAGGGGAGGGGTTCCATGCGCGACATGACGCGATATGGCGCGAATACCGCTATTTCATATGGAATTCATCGACATGCCATCCTCACATAAGGCCATACGTATTCTGGCTGCCTGGCTCACACTACGACTGGGCGCGGGCTGGGCGCGCGGTTTCCGCTATCGTCGGAACGCATGATTTCGCCGCCTTCTGCCGCATGGCGGACCGACCCGAGAACACGCGGCGAACCGTCCGCAGCGCAAGGCTGATCGCGCGCGGCGATCTGGCGGTGTTCAGGATAGTGGCGAACTCGTATCTGACGAACATGGTGAGGATAGCGGTGGGGAACCTGATCGCAGTGGCATCCGGCAAGCGCGACGAGCCGTGGCTGGCGTCTCTCTTCGAAGAGGGGAGAGACCGGCGCCGAAGCGAGCGCACCGTGCCCGCCAGCGGTCTTTTTTTATGGAAAGTGACCTACCCCGAAGACATCTTCGGCCGGGAAAACTGAAATGCCCAAAGCAATTGCGCAGGCAATGGAGTTAGTCGTAAAACCCGGACTGGGTTTGGATAACCTTGGAATCCGGCCCTTTGTAAAGGAGGCGTTCGTTTGATGCCCGAGAACAGCGACGTCGCGAGCCATCCGCTTGCAACAGGCAGCGTTGGTAAATTGCTTTTGAAATTCGCGATCCCGAGCATAGTGTCGATGCTCGTGGGAGCTCTCTATAACATAGTCGATCAGGTTTTCATAGGGCGCGGTGTCGGAATGCTCGGAAACGCCGCAACAAACGTCGCGTTCCCCCTCATGACGATCTCCATGGCAACGACTCTTACGCTGGCAATCGGAGGAGCGTCCAATTTCAACCTCGCTCTTGGGCGAGGCGACAAGGAGCGAGCCGGGCGAGTTATAGCGAACGCTATTATGTACTCTGCTATATTCGGAACGATCATAGGGGCTGCGGCTCTTCTGCTGCTCGAACCCATGCTTGTCGCGTTCGGCGCTACCGATGATGTGTTGCCCTACGCTCTCACATACACCGGCATAACGTCGCTCGGAGCGCCTTTCATCGTGATGTCGGTATGCGGAAGCCATCTCATTCGCGCGGATGGCAGCCCCAAGTATGCGATGCTCTGCAATTTGAGCGGAGCTGTGCTCAACACCATACTCGACCCTATTTTCATCTTCGTGTTCGACATGGGCATAGCCGGAGCGGCGTGGGCGACCGTGATATCGATAATAGCCAGTTGGCTGATGGTTATGGCTCACCTTATAAATTTCAGAAGCGTGAAGCTGAAGGCAAATTATTTTCGCCCGAGTCTCTCGGTACTCAGATCGATAACAGCGCTCGGAATGGCGGTGGGCTTCAATCAGTTGTCTATGATGTTCGTCCAGGTGGCACTGAACAACATCCTCACCTTTTACGGCGCCTCGTCGGTGTACGGCAGCAACATACCGCTTGCCGCGAGCGGCATCATAACCAAGGTCAACTTGATATTCATGGCTGTGGTAGTGGGGTTCGCCCAAGGAGGGCAGCCGATAATCGGCTTCAACTACGGCGCGCGGAAATACGCCAGAGTACGGCGAACATTCAGGTTCACCCTCTCGTCGGCCACCTGCGTGTCTGTCGTAGTGTTCGCCGTATTCCAGATTTTTCCCCGCGAGATAATCGACCTGTTCGGGAAAGTGAACGATCAATATTATCAATTCGTCGAACGGTATTTCAGGATATTTCTTTTCATGACGTTCGTAAACGGCATACAGCCGGTCACCGCGAATTTTTTCTCCTCGATAGGCAAGGGAATGCGGGGGTTTTTCATATCGCTCACCCGCCAGATATTATTTCTGCTGCCGCTCATCATCATCTTTCCCCGATACTGGGGCATAGACGGCGTGATGTACGCGGGCCCGCTAGCGGATTTCGCCGCCGCGTGTCTAGCGGCGTTTTTCATAGTTCGTGAGATTCGCGAAATGAAAGAACTGGAGCGCGCGGAATCCCGATAACATGGCCGATAAAGACAAAGTAAATCTGGCGGCGACCCCGAAGACATCTTCGGCCGGGAAAACTGAAATGCCCTCGCATCCGCAGGCCAATCATTGCGTGACTGAGGCTGTAACTCAGCCAAGACTTACGGTTCGAATCAATAATGCCCTTTGCAAGAATAAATTTCGAGTCTGTCAGCGACAATTTGGAACACAAGGCGATTAACCTCGTCAATCTTTACGCTCCACCACCCCGACAAATCGTCCTTCAGCGGCTCAGGTTTTCCGATGCCGTCATATCCGTTGCGTTCAATGTCCTTCAGCAACAGGTTAATCCTCCGCAAAGTCTTCTTATCTTGCGCCTGCCAATATTCATAATCTGTCCAAGCTGTTTCGTGCCATAACTTAAGCATCCTCCGCCTCAATCAATTCATGAACGGACATATTGAGCCCAGCTTCCGCGTCTGTTTTGACTCGGCGCAGGTGTGCCATGTTTTTTTCACCGTAGAAAGGGTCGGAGTCTGTCACCTCGAAAGGCAACCTGCGCTCCCGAATGACGGCGCGGGCGAACATATTGATCGCTGTCGATGCGTTCAGGCCGGTGTTAGAGCAGAAAGTGTCAAGCTGGCGTTTCACCTCGCTGTCCATGCGAACGCTAAATGTCGTAGTTGCCATGCAATACCACCTCCAAGATATAACCTATCCATATTATAACCTAACAGGTTGTATTAGTCGAATAATAAGCACCTAGTTATAAAGACAAAAAAGAGCGGAGGGGCGCGTTTTTCGACGCGCC
>JAISQC010000114.1 GCA_031274465.1 Synergistaceae bacterium
CTTTAATCGCCTCTTGAGAGACGAGCGAGTTTCATTGATGTATTTTTACCACCGATCTCGATAATTGTCAATAGCTAAACGTTTGTTTCGGGCGTAAAAACTTTTTTTGTCAATGAATGGCAGTAAAAACATGCCACCACTCCCGATTCGACGCTGCCTCGCCCGCCCGCGCCATCTTGGTTGTCCCTTTCAGAAAATCCCAGCCTCGCATTATCAAACGGGCGGCCCAGCCTTATGTGAATCGCTGGGCTGCCGTCCGCCCGAAGGGCAGTGAAAGGAAGATGAAGGGATATATGAATTGGCATTTTACGTTAAACGAGCATACATAAGCACTTTGATGCCTAAAAAAAATGCTTGATACTCGAACGAAACTACCCGACTCAAAGCCGGGAAATTTCGTGGGTTTTATTTTTACCATTGATGTCCAAAATTGTCAATAGCAAAAAGATGACATAGCAAAAAGACAAAAAGATGACCTGTGCAAAAAGATAATAAAACGTTTTTTTCTCTTGACGGTGTACACACATAAGTATATCTTATATGGGGGAGGTGGGAAAATGGGAAACGCGAAAACCACTCGAGTCTTTAAAAACGGCAACAGCCTTGCCGTTCGCATTCCATCGGAATTTTCAGTGACGGAAGACGAAATGCTGATCCAAAAAATTGGAGACGCTATCTTGCTCACGCCCAAAAAAGACGTTTGGGAGAGTTTTGCAAGAAGCCTTGAAGAGTTCTCGCCGGACTTTATGAATGGCGGCAGAAATCAGCCGGATTTGCAGGAAAGGAAAATTGTCTTTGACTGCGCGGAGTAGAGAAATGTTCTTGCTGGACACGAATATTTGCATTTACGCCATCAACAGACGTTCGCAGAAAGTTATCGACTGTTTTTCCAAAAAAGAACCTTACGAAATAAAATTGTCCTCAGTGACGTTGGCCGAGCTGGAATATGGGGCGTCAAAAAGCCAAAATCGCGGGAAAAACCGCATGGCGTTGTTCGGTTTTGTGGCCCCGTTTGAAATTATCCCCTTCGATGACCGCGATGCTGAAGCATTCGGGCTGATCAGGACATCTTTGGAAAGGCAAGGGCGCGTCATCGGCCCCTATGACATGCAAATAGCCGCTCAAGCGATAAGCAGGGATTTCACGCTTGTCACGAATAATGCGAGAGAATTTGACAGGATTCCCGGGCTGAAAATCGAAAATTGGGCGGCATGAACTACGCGCTCAAATGGGATATGATTTTTTTGTTTGAGGCGGTATAATGCCAACGTCAATAATCACTAAGGAGAAAGGATGTTTGCCTTGTCATTGACCAACAACAAAGCTGTAAACGCCTGGGTGGAGGAAATGGCCGCCATGACCAGGCCGGATGGGATCGTATGGATAGACGGGTCGGAAGAGCAGCTCGACTCGTTGCGGAAGCAAAGCCTGGCGTCCGGCGAGATAATCGCCCTCAATCAGGAGAAGCTGCCCGGGTGCTACCTGCACCGCACCGCCGTGAACGACGTCGCGCGCGTCGAACACCGCACCTTCATCTGTTCGCGCAAGAAGGAGAACGCGGGCCCAACGAACAATTGGATGGACCCGGTCGAGATGTACGCGCGCCTGCGCAAGCTCTACGACGGGTCGATGAGGGGCCGCACCATGTACGTCATACCGTTTTCCATGACGGTTCCGGAGTCGCCTTTCGCGAAATTCGGCATAGAGCTGACCGACTCCATCTATGTCGTGCTGAACATGGCGATAATGACCCGCATCGGGACTCGTGTGCTCAAATGCCTCGACGCCAGCGCCGACCCGTCCGTCTTCACCAAGGGGCTTCACGCGAAGGCGGGCATCGACGAGGAAAACCGCTACATCGTCCAGTTCCCGGAGGACAACGCGATATGGTCGATCAACTCAGGCTACGGCGGCAACGTGCTGCTGGGCAAGAAATGCTTCGCGCTCCGCATCGCCTCTTTCCTCGGATGGCAGGAGGGCTGGATGGCAGAGCATATGCTGATTTTGGGCATAGAGAACCCCAAGGGCGAGATTCGCTATCTCGCGGCGGCGTTCCCGTCGGCCTGCGGCAAGACGAACCTCGCGATGCTGATCCCGCCGGAGGTCTACAAAAACAAGGGCTACAAGGTGTGGTGCGTCGGAGACGACATAGCGTGGCTGCGCATAGGGCCGGACGGCAGGCTGTGGGCGGTGAACCCCGAGGCAGGCTTCTTCGGTGTGGCGCCCGGGACTAACATGAAATCCAACCCCAACGCCCTGCTGTCGTGCAGGAAAGACACCATCTTCACCAACGTGGTTCACAATCTGGACGACAACACCGTGTGGTGGGAGGGCCTCGACAAGAACCCGCCCAAGAACGCCCTCAACTGGAAGGGCGAGAAGTGGGACGCAAGCGGCGGCTCCAAGGGCGCTCACCCCAACAGCCGCTTTACCGCGCCGGCAAAGCAGTGCCCCTGCATATCCAGCGAATTCGAGGCGCCTCAGGGCGTTCCGATCTCCGCCCTCGTCTTCGGCGGGCGCAGGGCCAAGACCGCCCCGCTGGTCTATCAGTCGCGCGATTGGGACCACGGCGTGTTCGTGGGTTCGATCATGGCGAGCGAGACTACTGCGGCGGCTTCCGGCGCCGTAGGCGTAGTGCGCCGCGACCCGATGGCTATGCTTCCGTTCTGCGGCTACCACATGGGGGACTATTTCGCGCACTGGTTCGAGATGGGCACCAAGATACCCAAGCCCCCGAAGATATTCAACGTCAACTGGTTTAGGACCGACGAGAACGGCAATTTCATCTGGCCGGGTTACGGGGAGAACATGCGCGTTCTGGAATGGATAATAAAGCGCGCGTTCGGCGAGGCCGACGCTGTAGACAGCCCGATAGGCTATCTGCCGAAGGCGGAGGAGATCAACCGCGAGGGGCTGGACGTATCGCTCGACACGCTGAAGGGCTTGCTGTCGGTGGACAAGGAGCTCTGGAGGGAAGAGGCAAAGGGCATCCACGAGTTCTACGCCAAATTCGGCGACAAGCTTCCGGTGAAGCTGAAAGACGAGCTGGCAAAACTCGAGAAAAACCTGGCCTGACGGTCGCGCAAACGCAAATATGAGGCGGGATGGCGGCAAGCCATCCCGCCTTTAATCTCTTATCACGATGGTGCCAGCCAGCATGTCGTGCAGAGTCCTTCGGTCGTCCCTGAAAAGGCAGCATATGTCAGCGATGAAAAATAACTGGCCGACTATCGGGATGCACCCGATCAGGCTCGGCACAAACCCGCGCAGTATGAGTATTTTCCACGTCGGGGTCCTGCTGCCGTCGGGGTTCGCTATTTTTATGTTCATGATTTTTTTGCCAAGCGTCTGGCTGTTTTTGTGTAGCAGATATATGTTGTATATCGAATAAAATATCGTCGGAAGCACAAACAGCGCGGAAACGAAGAGCAACGCGGCCACGTCCCCGGTCTTTATGGCGTACGGGTCTATTATGTATAGCCCGAAAACTACAGCGGCGATTATTGTTGCCACAGCCCATATCGCGCCCGCCAGCAAAAAATCCAAAAAGACAGCCAAAAAGCGCTGCCATCTCGTCGCAAGCTCGACGGCGCCCGGCACCCCGCCTTCGCCTGGCGATGCCATCGGCGGCGGCGGGGGAGTTTCCGTCTGATTGTGGGGCTCTTGAGGCGTTTCTCCTTCCCGGAAGAGCTGCCCCACCTCGGTATCCGCCGCCCTCGTCCAGCCTTTGGCGGCGTTTTCGGGCTCTCCGTTCCAGACGAGCGTGTCCGGGGTCAGTTCGCCCCTCCGCGCCATGCCGCGAAGCGCCTCTTCGGGAAAAGGCCCATGTATTTTGCCATCCAGCGCGCAATGCCATTCTTTCATAATAACGCACTTCCTTTTTTGTTAGCCCTATGCCTGGACGGCGAGCGGCGCGACGCCTTTTTTCGGAAGGTATTTGCGCAGCATCGTCAATATGTCGTTTGGGTCCAGCGGCTTGCCCATGTGGGCGTCCATGCCGGATGACAGGCATTTTTCGACGTCCTCGCGGAACACGTTGGCGGTCATGGCGATGATCGGTATGCTGCGCGCCTTCGGAGTTCCGAGTGCCCGAATCCGGCGCGAGGCTTCGTAGCCATCCATTTCGGGCATCTGCACGTCCATGAAGATCACGTCGTACTTATCGGGCGCATCGCTGAACATTTTAAGCGCCTCCGCCCCGTTTTCGGCGCAATCGATGGCAAGCATCGTGGGTTCGAGCAGGGCCAGCACTATCTCGCGGTTTATCTCCAAATCCTCGGCCAGAAGCACGCAATTACCCTCGAAGCAATCCGCCTCGCCTCCGGATTCGCCGTCTTGGGCGATCTGGTTGTCGGTGCCGAGGCATTCGCTGATGCAGTCGGCGATTCCCGATGGGAAAATGGGCTTCGAGAGGAATTTGAACACTCCGACGCTGTGCGCCTGTTCCTCTATGGAACTCCATTCTGCGGCAGATATCATGATGATGACGGATTTGTCCGCGCACGCCTCCTTGATCCTGCGCGAAAGCTCCAGCCCGTCCATGCCCGGCATCCTCCAGTCTATGAAGCATATATCGTAAGGGCCGTTCCGATCCACCAGCGTCAAGGCGTCCTCGCCGCTTTCGGCGGTGTCGCAGGCAACGCCGAACCCATGAATGATTTCCTTTAGGTATTCCAGTATTTCCGTCGAGTCGTCCACCACGAGCGCCCGTATGTTTTTCCATTCAGCGCCCGGAGGCAGGAGGCCGGATCGCTTTTCCCGCCCTATTTCGAGTTGGATGGTGAACGCGAATTTTGCCCCCTTCCCGAACTCCGACTCGATCCAAATCCTCCCGCCCATCATCTCGACGATCCGTTTGGATATGGCGAGGCCCAGCCCGGTGCCGCCGAACTTGCGCGACGTGCTGCTTTCGGCCTGTCCGAATGCGGTGAACAGGCGCGCCTGCTGTTCGCGCGAAATTCCGATCCCGGTGTCGGCCACTTCGAACAGTATGGTGCATTTGCCGCCCTCTTCCTCCTCCAGATGCGTTTCGAGGGACACCGAGCCGTGCTCTGGGGTGAACTTCACGGCGTTGCCGAGCAGGTTCGTTATCACCTGCGACAGCCTCTGGTCGTCGCCGATCAGGTCGCGGGGGATATTGCGGTCGATGCGCACGGTAAAATTCTGCTGTTTCTCGTCCACGCGGAAATTGATTATGTTCGCCACGTTCTGTAGCATTTTTTCGAGGTCGAACTCCGCGAACGACAGCTCGAACCTGTTGGCCTCTATCTTCGACATGTCCAGTATGTCGTTGATGACGCCGAGCAGGTGCAGGGAAGCGGCTTCTATCTTGTTCAGGCAATAGTCCTTCCGCTCGGTCTCCTGCGAGGATTTCGCTATCGCGGTCATTCCGATGATCGCGTTCATGGGCGTCCTCATCTCGTGCGACATGTTGGAGAGGAAATCGCTCTTGGCCCGACTTGCCGCCCGCGCCTCCGCTATGGCCGCGCGCAGCGCCTTGGTCGTCTCGTTGCGCATCATGGCGTTTGCCAGCAACAGGCCCCCGGAGCGCAGGATGCCCTCCTCGTCCTTCGAGAAAGATCGCTCGTTGTGGCAGTCGTCGAAGCTGACGAAGCCCCAGAACTTATCGTGCAAAAAAACGGGGATTGTCAGGATGGACTGTATGCCGTAGGGTGCCAGCCTGGTCCGCTCGGTCTGCGATAGGCCGCGTAGCGGTCCGTTGACGCACTCGCGGGAGGAGAACTTCTCCTCCCATTCCGGGATGCTGTCGATGTAAAAAAACTCGAACGGCTCTTCTGCCGCGACGTTCTCGGTTTTTTCAAAGGCGTCTTCGCCGCCGGGCCATTTGAATATTCGCGAATACTTCAGCGAGCCGTCTTTCATCTTATTTTGCCAGATATATATCCGATCGACGCCCACGCAGCGGGCCATCATCTCCATGCCGTGCCTCAGCGTGTCCTCGAACTGCTCCTCGTCGGAGGCCAGCAGAAGGGAAGCCGCTTCGTTTATGGTGTGCAGCAGCTTGTCCCGTATCAGGAGTTCACTGGTGCGCTCGCGCACTGCCACTTCGAGTTTCTTTCCCTCGGCCCTGTGCCTCATGAACATCGCGGAAATGAGCGCTAGCAGGCAGAGCATCAGGATGGCCGCGCCGATGAGCCATGGTATCTGCGCCTGCGCCATCTTTCCGCGGTAATCGAACACGCGCCGCGTCCATCGGTCGGATATGCCGTCCGTGTCTATCAGCCGCAGTGATTTGCCGACGATGGAAGCCAGGGTTTTCTCTTTGACGTTGAAGCCGAAAGTGGATTCGAAGGGATGCCTGAATACAATGTTCGATTTGAAGCCGGGGCGCTCCCGAAAGTTCGTCTGGCTGAGAAGCAGGTTCCTCGTAGCCATAACGAGGTCTATGTCTTTGCGCTCGAGCGCGTCGAAGGCGTCGTCCGTGTTGAGGTATTCCACTGTGTTGCTGTGGTTCGGGAACCAATTGTGGAATATTTCGGCATAGGCGGTCCCTGTCATTATGCCGACTTTGGAAAAAAGGACCTCGTTGATGTCCAAACTCTCGAACTCGGCGCGGGAGATCAGTGCGTAGTAGTCGGTCTGGTACGACGCGTCGGGCCACAGATATCGGCCTTCGCGCTCCTCGGAGCGGATGAGCTCGGTGATCATCGCCGATGCGCCGCTTTCCAGCATGGCCAGAAGGTCCGGCCATTCCATGGGCTCGTCGTTCACACGCTCGAACGAGAGCCCCGTAAGAGTCTCTATCTCGTCCAGAACGTCGAAAGCGACGCCCTGCCATGCGTTCTCCTGGTTGTTGTAGAAACTCGCGGGGTAATTGTCGTATTCGGCGGCTATCGGTATCGCGCGGTTCGACTCGACGCGGTCCTTGATGTATTCCCGCTCGTCCTCGTTCAACTGCACGAACAGCTTGTGCCTGAGATAGCTCCGATGCCCTTGGTTGTACAGCTGGATGAGATGATGCGTCGCGCCGTTTCGCAGAGTTTTCTGGACGACGGATATTATCGGTTCCAGCTCGGGGTTTTGCGTCGTCAGTGAAACGGGGCCATATATGAGGGGGAAAAAGTCTTCCGCGCTCACGTCCCCGTATTTGTCGAAGGCCGCCTCCGCTATCCCCTCGTCGAAAAAGGCATCTATCTCGCCGTTTCTGAGCATATCGTGCGCGGTGTCGTAGTCGTCGATGAAAAAAGCCTCGAACGGCATCTTTTCAAGCGGCTTGACCTGATCATGGGTTGTCGTGCCGTCCAAAAACGCGTAGCGCAGAGGCCGTTTTTTTGCAGTCTCCCTAAGCCCCTCGCTGCCCGATATGCGCATGTACTTGACGGAACGCTCGGCTATGGCGTCGGTCATATAATACGTTTTCCGGCGCTCCTCGGTCGCGGTGAGCTCCCCGGTGAAGTCTATCGCCTTCGACTCGAGGCCGGAGATCAGGTCCCCCCACTCGTATATCCCGGGCTTGAAGGGTATTCCAAATAATCCGGAGAGCCAATCGCAAACCAGCGCGGAGAACCCCTCTATTTCCCCGTCCGTGTTGTAAAATGTCTCAGTGCTCAGGTTCATGCCGTAGACGAAGCTACCCCGGCGCGCTTTCAGCTCTTCGATGGCAGATATCTCAGTTGCCGTAACGCCCGGTATGTCGCGGTAAGAGGCCCACGGCCGGTACTCGCCCTGCGCTTTGGCGTCGGGCGTTGCGGCGCATCCGCGCCCGCACATCAAAACCGCCGCGGCAATGAGCAGGCAGACGCGTTTTTTCATTTTGCCACCGCCCTGAACATGGGTCCGCACATTCAACTCGCCTCCACTGCCGGTCAACTAACGGCATGTATACAATAATTAAGCAATATTATAATTAAGTAAGATTATAAACCTAAAAGCCAGAATATTCCATCTTGCTTCGCATTTGCCTCCCCCAATGGGGGAGGGGGACAGGATGTGCTGTGGTGGGGGTGCCTTTGCCGAATCAAGAGGATTTTATCTTTTCTAGCAAAAAGTCGTTTTTAATCTTTCGGATCAGGTGGGCCAGGAAAATCGCGGACACGATGGCCGCGAAGAACCATGACGCCGGCTGGTACGCCCAAACGACCCCTATCCCCCATAGCGAAGCCAGCAGGTACGCCGCCGGCACGCGCACTACGAGCGAGCGCACTAGCTGCGCTATGGTGCCGAACGCCGAGTAGCCTGTCGCCACGAAAAGCGAGTTCATCATGAGCTGCGCTATTACGAAGGGGTACGACGTTATGGCGTATCTGATCGACAGCACCGCTGCTTCCGCCGCTTCCGGAGTCGGGCGGAACAGATCGATGAACAGCCTCGGGAACACGAAGAGGATCGACCCGACGGATAGCGACGCTACGCCGGCGATGGCCGCCGCCGCCTTCATCCCGTCCGTCATCCTCCTAAGGTCACGCCTGCCGTAGTTGAACGCGAGGAACGGAGTCAGCGAGGTCGCTACGCCTGCGATTATGGTGAATGAAAAATCCTCTATGCGAAGGCTCATCATCAGCGCGACCACCGCGTAATTGCCGAAACCGGCGAGTATCTTGTTGAGCCAGCCGAACCCGAGCGCCACGCTGCCGGTCGACAGGGTGACGGGAAACCCTATCGACGCTATGCTCTTCCAGTATTTGAGGAAAATCCTTCTCGGGTTGGGGATGACCGGGATGAATATCCCGCCCGATCCCCTCATCCTGAAATAAAGGTACGCCGATGCCGCGACCCTGCCTATCAGCGTCGCGATGGCGGCGCCTTCCACGCCCATGCCGAGGGAAAAGATGAATATCGGGTCGAGTATGACGTTTACGACGTTCGCTATGGTCATCGAGATGAGCGGGGTCACGGCGTCTCCCTGGCACCTGAACACGCTGTTGGATACGAAGGTATACGCGATTAGAGGCGCTGTGACCGGCCACCAGAAGTTGTATAGGTATGCGTGCCGCAGAAGGGCCGTGTTGCCCATGGCGCCGAACCACTCGAATATCATAGCCGATGATCTGCTGGAGAAGAGCGGGAGCATCGGAACGCACAGCGCGTAGGCGAGCGTGAGGCCGGCAACGGCTATCAATCGGGCCATCCTCTGATTGCCCATGCCGAGGTTCTGCCCCACCAGCGCCGTCGTCCCGCCGACCACCCCCTCCATGAGCGCGAAGAAGGCTATCGCCACGGGGAGCGAGAGCGACATAGCCGCTATCTGGTCCTCTCCGAGCCACGAGACATAGATGGAGTCGGCCAGAAAAACCAGCGTGTTGAGGAACATCATCCCCATGGACGGCAGTGAAAGGCGCAACAACAGCTTCATGACAGGGGCTTCGCCGAGGTCCTGCTGTTTCTGCGTTATGGCTTTTTTCATAGATTTTATTTTCCAATCCTGATCAGCATAGGATGAGATTATACACGATCATGGCGCGGCATAAATGCGAACTTGCGCATGACGTGCGCATGAACGCCGATTGCCCCGTGATATAATTTTTTTGGAATTGCGGCGCGATGCCGCCACGGGGGGAGCGATATGGGTTTAAACGACACGCCGTCGTCCGAGCGGGTTCATATCGGAATTTTCGGCATGAGGAACGCCGGAAAGTCGAGCCTGCTGAACGCTATCGCCGGACAGCCGCTTGCAGTGGTGTCCGAAACCGCAGGGACCACGACGGACCCAGTCCGCAAGTCGATGGAGCTTCTGCCGGTCGGCCCGGTTCTGCTGATCGACACCCCGGGCATCGATGACGCTGGGGAGCTTGGCGAAAAGCGCGTCGAAAAGGCGCGCCAAGTGTTGCGCCAGACTGACGCGGCAGTGCTCGTCGTGGACTCGCGCCTCGGAAAATCCGCCCACGATCTGGAGCTCCTGCGCGCGTTCGATTCGGCCGGGGTGCCGCACGTCACGGCATTCAGCAAGTGCGACCTGCTGGAGGACCGCCCCGGCATAGCAAAAGACGAAATATTCGTGAGCGCCGAGACGGGGGAGAACATCGAGGCATTGAAGGAGCGCATCGCGGCGGCCGTGCGCACGGAGGGCGAAAAACTCCGCATAGTAGGCGATCTCCTGCACCCGGCGGATTTCGCGGTGCTGGTGGTCCCCATCGACGCATCCGCGCCCAAAGGGCGCCTCATCCTTCCGCAACAGCAGACCATACGGGACATACTGGAAGCCGACGCCGCAGCGGTAGTGGTCAAGGAGTTCGAGCTTCGCGAGACGCTCGAAAGCCTCGGCAAGCGCCCGGCGCTGGTCATCACCGACAGCCAGGTTTTCGCGAAGGTTTCGGCGGACACGCCCCCCGACATGCCATTAACGAGTTTCTCTATTCTCATGGCGCGCTACAAGGGCTTGCTGGACGCGTCGGTCAGGGGCGTTCTGGAACTGGATATGATATCGGACGGGGACAAAATCCTCATCGCGGAGGGCTGCACGCATCACCGCCAGTGCGATGACATCGGAACGGTCAAACTGCCGCGCTGGATCCGTCAGCACACCGGGAAAAAACCGGAGTTCGAGTTCACGTCGGGCGGCGGCTTTCCCGACGACCTCTCCCCCTACAGTCTCATAGTCCATTGCGGGGGTTGCATGATAAATGGCCGTGAGATGAAATACCGCCAGAGGGAGGCCGCGTCGCAAGGGGTTCCGATCACGAATTTCGGCGTGCTCATAGCCCACATGCAGGGGATATTGAAGCGCTGCGTGTCGATTTTCCCCCACCTGTCGGCGGAATTCGAGGAATGACCAGTGCGGACTGAGAGGGACATGCTGGGGGAGGTCGAGCTGCCGGACGGCGCGCTCTTTGGAATACAGAGCGCGCGGGCGCGCGAAAATTTCGGGCTGTCGTACAAGCCGGTGAACAGGCGCCTCATACACGCCATCGTAAAGGTCAAAAGATCCGCCGCAGTCGTTTACGAAAAACTCACGGTCGGCAAAGACGGGGTTTACAGGGCTATAGTGAACGCGTGCGACCTGGTGCTTGCAGGCGAGGCGGGGCCGGAATCCGAGATGTTCATCGTAGACGCCTTGCAGGGCGGTGCCGGCACGTCGACGAATATGAACGTAAACGAGGTGCTGGCGAACATCGCGCTTCGCTCAATGGGGCGCGGGTGCGGCGAGTACGGCGCCGTCCATCCGTTGGACGACGTGAACCGGGGGCAGTCGACCAACGACGTCTACCCCACGGCGCTTCGCATAGCGGCGATAGAGCTGTTGCGGGAATTGAGCGAGTCATGCGCTAAATTGCAGCAATCCCTTCAAGAGCGCGAAAACGAGTTCGGCGAGGTTCGCAAGCTGGGCCGCACCGAGCTGATGGACGCCGTGCCGATAACGCTCGGAGCGGAATTCGGCGCGTACGCGCAGGCGATAGCCCGCGACCGATGGAGGCTCTACAAGGTCGAGGAACGGCTCCGGCAGGTGAACATCGGCGGGACCGCCGTTGGACTGCCCCCCAAAGACGAGCGCAAATACAGGTTCGGCGTCATCGAGGAACTGCGGCGCGTCACGGGGATCGGGCTTGCCGCCGCAGAATATCCGAAGGACATCACTCAGAACAACGACGTGTTCGTGGAGGTCTCCGGACTGCTGAAAGCTCTGGCGGTGAACCTGATGAAGATATCGAACGACCTGAGGCTGATGAACTCCGGCCCGCACGGCGGACTGGGCGAGATAAGGCTTGCGGGCCTTCAGGCCGGCAGCACGGTAATGCCCGGGAAGTCGAACCCGGTGATCCCTGAGATGGTCATGCAGGCGGCAATGAAGGTCATCGCCGGGGACGCGGCGATAACGTCAGCCGCCGCCCACGGTGAGTTTGAGCTGAACGCTTTTTTGCCGCTGATAGCCGACACTCTGCTCGAAAACCTGTCGCTCTTGGAACGCGCGTCCGCGCTGTTCAGGCTGAAGTGCGTCGATACCCTCTTTGCGAACGCAGAAAGATGCGAGGCTCTGCTCGGCGGCTCGTACGCGTTTGCGGCGTCGTTCGTAGCTACGCTCGGCTACGACCGCGTGGCGCGCGCCATCGCGGACAACGGGGGGGACAGCGCGAAAATACGGGAAGCCCTCGAAGCCTTCCTTAGGGAAACGCTGAATAAACAACCTTTTGGCTGCAATGGGCATCTTCGCCCTCCCTCTTCACGTTTGCCATAAAAATGGTCCTCGACGTAGCTCTGCTACGCCTGCGGCCATTTTCACGACAACCGTTTCGACGGAGAACGAATCTACTCCATT
>JAISQC010000139.1 GCA_031274465.1 Synergistaceae bacterium
ATCCCACAACTGCGGATCATGTGCTATAATTTTTCAACCCTCTACACGGACCGTCGCATCGAGACGTCGGCCTGAGTTGTGGGATTTCAAACAACAGGAGTGAAAGAGTTGATAGACAAGGAACTGAAGCAACAGGTCATCGAGCAGTACAAGACGCACGGCGCCGACACCGGGTCTCCCGAGGTGCAGATAGCGATTTTGACGACGCGGATCAGGCAGCTCACCGAGCACATGAAAATCCACAAAAAAGACTTCCACTCAAGGCGCGGCCTTTTGATAATGGTCGGCAAACGCCGCAAGCTATTGCAATACCTGCGAAATAAGAGCTTCGGACGCTACCAGAACCTTATTCAGGGGCTTGGGCTCCGCCACTGAGCCACACGAACCAAAGGTACATACAGACGCTGCAAGCCGGGAGATTCGGCTTGCAGCTTTTTTTTACTAGCCGTCAAAAAACCATGAAATCCTACGCGCTCACTCCTCTGGGAAAGGGGCGTCGTCCAGGTCGAGGTTTATCGCGCCGTCCTCGATCAGCGATCCGTCGATGGCGTCCGGCGAAAACAGATTTTCGTCCTGCGTTTCGTCCGAAGTCTCTTCTACCAACAGGCCATTTGCCTCCAGCACCTTCGCCATCACCTCGTGCTCGATCTCGGCCATTAGCTCGGGGCTCTCTATGAGCTTTTCCATCGTCTGTTCCTTGCCCTGCGCCAGTGACTCGCCCTTGTACGCGATCCAGGAACCCCTCCTCTTAACCACGTTCATGTCGAGCGCCATGTCCAGAACCGCCATCGCCCTCGGAACGCCCTTGCCGTATATCAAGGTCGCGTGGGCTGTGCGGAACGGGGGGGCCAGCTTGTTTTTGGTGACCTTTATCTTGAGCTCATGCCCTATCGGCAGGTCGCCCTGCTTGACCGATTCGGCGCGGCGTACCTCTATGCGCACCGAGCTGTAGAACTTCAAGGCCCGGCCTCCAGTCGTGGTCTCCGAGGGGCCGCTTCCATAGCCCGCGTTGATCACCGCGCGAAGCTGGTTTATGAAGATGACGGTCGTTTTGCTCTTGGATATGACGGATGTGAGGCGGCGAAGGGCGTAGGACATGAGGCGGGCGTGAAGGCCGACGCTCTTGTTCGGGCCCTCCTCTATCTTGCCGTCTATCTCGCCCTGAGGAGTCAAGGCCGCGACCGAGTCGACAACTATGAGGTCCACCGCCCCGCTCCTTACCAGCGAATCTATGATGTAAAACGCCTGCTCTCCGCTGTCGGGCTGGGATATGTACATATTGCCGGTGTCCACCCCGATGGCCTTGGCAAGCCCCGGGTCGAGCGCGTGTTCGGCGTCGATGAAGGCAGTGACTCCCCCCAATTTCTGGGACTCCGCGATTATATGCAGGGCTATCGTCGTCTTGCCCCCGCCCTCCGGGCCGTACAGCTCGATCACGCGCCCCTTGGGCACTCCGCCGATGCCCAGCGCGACATCGAGTGGCAGCACTCCCGTCGGTATAACTTCCACGTTCATGTTGGTGCGCTCGCCCATCTTCATGATCGCGCCGTCGCCGAACTTCTGCTTGATGTCGGTTATCGCTCTGTCAAGTATCTCCTCTTTTGTCACCGGTTCTTTTTTCTTAGCCATTCTGCATCAGCCTCCAACTGTTTTCCCTGCATGTCTTTTTGAAAAATCATCCGATCTCGCGACTGAGCCCCTGTATCAGAAGGTCGAGCGCCGACAGCGCGGAACGCCTCTGCACCGCGCGCCTCGACAGCCCGGGGTAGCGCCCCCTCCGCAGCTTCATCGCGCCGCTGGCGTGGGCTATTGCAAACCACACAGTCCCGACGGGCTTGTCGGGGCTTCCTCCGCCGGGGCCCGCTATGCCGGTGACGCTGACCGCCATCATCGTGCCAAAGAGCCGCAACGCCCCGCGCGCCATCTCCGCCGCGCATTTCGCGCTGACCGCGCCGCAGTTTTCGATGGTTTCGGGCGTCACCGCCAGACGCTCGATCTTCGTTTCGTTGCTGTATGCCACCAAGCTGCCGGGGAAGACCTCGGAGACTCCCGGGACGGACGCCATTATCGAAGCCAGCAGCCCGCCTGTGCACGATTCCGCAAATGTGAAGACGTTGCCGCAGGACGCGCTTGCATACACAGAATATTTCAATTTCAAAGATAAATCCAAGGCAATGCGCGCAGATCTCTCTATTTCGAAATCGATTCGGACGTCCATCCAAGTCACCCTCCAATGCCGAAAAATTTATAGGCGGCGTCCAGCCCTCCTTGAAAAAACATCCAGTCGAGGGCGCGAAGCAGCACATTCGCTATAACTCCGCAACAGACGCCTCCGGCCATCACGCCGAAGCCCCCGGGAAGTTTTTCCGCGTACCCCGCAGGGAACGGCCTCAGCGCGCTGACTACCCTGAACAGAAAAAAACCGACCAGCGCGAAGGTTCGGTCCAGCCCGAACATGGACGCCCAAAAGCCAACCGCCTCGCCAACGACCACTTCCCGGGAACCAGCTCCGTAAACGCGCGCGTATCTATCTGCGGCGATGGCGCCAGCCACGGCCGCCGCCGCCAAAAATACTATATTCGCGCCGCCCGTCAGGAGAAAGACGGCAAGACATGCGGCGGTCGCGAGCGCCTCGGGCATTCTGGGCGACATGCCTATGCCGAAAACCGTGGCGATGAGGCCGTGCCACGTCAATAGCCTGCGGAACCGCTGCCGACTGCCCACGTCACCCGCCCCAAGCGGCGCCAGCCACTATCTCAGCCGCCAGGTCGTGTTCCGATGCGTCGGTCACGAGGGCTCTTACCCTGTCGCCGGGGCGCGCGCCCCGATGCGCCCCCACCAGCTCTATAACCCCGTCTACATCCGGCGCTTCCCTGAAAGAGCGCCCCTCTGCGGTTCCGTCGGCGTCAGCCGAGTCGATCAGCACGTCGAGTTCGCGGCCGACGAACAGCGCCTGCCGGGAGAGCGATATATCGGCTTGAAACGCCATCAGCCGCTCGAGCCGGGATGATCCCGTGCGTTTCGGGACCTGGCCCGGCAGACCTTCCGCCACTGTCCCCTCCTCCGGCGAAAAGGCGAAAGCCCCTACCCTGTCGAAGCGGATTTTCTCAAGGAAGCGCAGCAGATGCTCGAAATCGGAGCGCGACTCTCCCGGGAACCCAACCATGCAGGTGGTCCTGAGCGCGAAATCCGGCCTTATCTCGCGGGCAGTCTCGAAAATTTCGCTCATCCCCATACTGCCCTCTACCCTGTTCATCAGGTTCAATATTTTTGGAGCGGAGTGCTGTATCGGTATATCGAGGTACGGCAACACCTGCCTGCCGCCCGCGACCCGTTCGAGGAGAGCCCTGCTGACCCCCGACGGCTGGAGGTACAGCAACCTCAGCCACAAATCGCCCGGAAGGGATGTTTCGAGCTCGTCCAGGAGCGACACGAGCCCGTCATTCTCGCCCCTGTCCGCGCCGTATGAGGTCAGGTCCTGAGCCACCAGACAGATTTCGACCGCCCCGTCCCGAGCCAGCCCGGCAGCCTCGCCCACTATGTCGCCAACCGCGCGGCTGCGCGACGGCCCTCGTATCGCGGGGATCGTGCAATAGGAGCAAGCCGCGCTGCAACCCTCGGATATTTTAAGATACCTAACGTGCGAAGAGCTGCCTGGCAGACGCCGCCTTCCGTCATCGCCCGAAAACTCGGACGCACCGCCGGAGAGGGCTTTCAGGATCGGGGCGATCTCCTCGCATCCCGCCCAAAAATCGACCTCAGGGATATTCTGCCGCAGCTCGCCGCCATATCTTGCGACCAAGCAGCCGACAACTCCCACGAGCCTCACGCTGCCGCGGGATTTCAGCTCCACCAGGTCTAGTATGGCGCCGATGCTCTCTTCAACTGCGGGGCGGATGAAGCCGCAGGTGTTGACGATGGCTACGTCCGCCCCGTCGGCCTGAGGCGCCGTTTTATAGCCAGCCTCGGCGATAGCCCCCATAAGCCTCTCCGAATCGACCGTGTTTTTCGAACAGCCCAGGCTGAGGCAGAAAACCGAACGGGCAGGTGCGCGCGCCATAAACTATATGTTCTCCGAAGAACCGTTTGGACCGAAATGAGGCGATTTTCCGCTCACCAGGCTTACTGTGCCGTCCGGGTGGAATATCAGGGTTATGGAAGCGTTGTCCGAACCGATGCTGTCGTAGCGTTTCCCGAACCATGTTACGCGGGCCTTGTTGCCAGACGAAATGGCGACTTTCGTGTCGCTCGTCACGTCGTAGGACCTCCTGCCGCCTATATTCAGCGTCCTCCTAGTGACGACCTTGCCCTCCTGCTCGACAGTCAGCTTGTTGTTCGAGCCGGTTATCTCGATCAAGAGGGTCTTGTCGATCAATTGAGGGAGGCTGGGCAAAGGGCGAGCGGAAGCCGACGTCTCGTCCATCCACGAGAGATCGCCCGGATCCACCCCCAAGTCGCGCGAAACCACGCCATCCAAACTCTGCGGGGCAGGGTTCGGAACCGGTATGGGCAGAGCTTCCATCGAGACCTCGTCGCCGGACGCCGCGACCGGAAAAACGTCTTCCGAAACGACGACGGCCAGCGCCGCGTCATCCGAGGCGGGCAACTCGCCCGAGCTCGAGGTGGCGGGGAACCTCAGCGAAAACGCGTCCTCCGCCCGGCCCGGATCCCGCTGCTGGCTCCACAGGAGATAAGCTGCGCCGAGGACGGCCGTCACTAGTATCATATAGACCCATATTATCGAAGATCTCCTGAATACTGGGGTTGGATGCATTATTTCGGCCGGATCGGCGGCCGGGTCGGCGTTGATCTCGTTCGAATCTTCGAGCGACGATATGCCGTGGCTGTACTTCCTCCACAGGTCGGAGGCCATGAGGTATTCGCAGTACGTCTTGATGAAACCCCGCGCGTAAACTGGAGCGGACGTCTCTTCTATCGTCCCGTTTTCTATGGATTGGATGACATGCGGCCTGACGTGCGTCACGTCGGACACATCGTCATACGTCAGGCCCTGCGCTTCCCTGAGGGCTTTAAGCTGCGCGCCGAGCCGTTTCAGCTCAGCGGAGTTGTCTTCCTTTCCGAACGCGTCCCATTGCATTTTCTACACTCTCCATCTGGTGTTCGCGCACTCTCTTATCGCCCGCGCGGCGCCGGCCGGGTCATCCGACCCGAAGATCGAGGAACCCGCGACGAGCACGTCGCACCCCGACGACGCCAGCACTCCCGCAGTCTCCGAATTGACCCCCCCGTCGACTTCTATCAGGAAGCCGAGCGAATTCACCTCGCGCGCCCTCACCAAACCGGCTATCTTTGGCAAGACCTCCGGCAAGAACTTCTGTCCCCCAAAACCCGGGTTGACGGCCATCACAAGCACCA
>JAISQC010000144.1 GCA_031274465.1 Synergistaceae bacterium
TTGTCTATCAACTCTTTCACTCCTGTTGTTTGAAATCCCACAACTCAGGCCGACGTCTCGATGCGACGGTCCGTGTAGAGGGTTGAAAAATTATAGCACATGATCCGCAGTTGTGGGATCTAACAAACCGGGGGAAATGCTCGCCGGAGCTTCTCAATATTGAGGATCAAAGGCAGGAATAAAGTAATTTTTTTCGGCTTTCTGTTCAATTTTTAACGCGCCCGCCGGGAACCTCATCTCGAAAATCATGGAATGCTGATGACGAACCTTGTTTTTTATATATGATTGATTCGGTTGTTTGGATGCGCAAAGAAAGGCGATCAGGGAAAAATAGTTAAAAAAACAAAATGCGTGTCCGACAAAATAGAACCATAAATCATGCAACAATTTGTCCTAATGTTGCATAAACGCTTATTGTAGCTTATCATAAATGTAAGTATTTGAAAATGGTTTTTTAGAAAATCCTTCGAGGTTAAAATTTAAAAAAGCGGCCCCAGCCAAGAGATCGGACGCAAGGGCCGCTTTTTTGACCGCTACAGATTCAACTCCAAGTAAACGTTGTCCATCGCCTCCCTGTCTATCCCGATATAGCTCAACGTAACCCTGCTCGCCGAATGGTTCATCAGCTTCTGCACCAGACCGATATCCCCGCCGGTCCGCTTGTAAACGTGATACCCGAACGTCTTGCGCAGCGTGTGGGTCCCGATGTTTCCGAGCCCGACGGATTCTCCGGCCCGCTTTAGAATCCTCCACGCCTGAAAACGGCTTAAAACGCCCCCCCTCCGCGAGGGAAATAACGGCTCCGAAGCGTTGCAACCGGGGCGTCTGGACAGATAATCCGACAGGGCTTTTTTTACGGTTTCGTTGAAAGGCATCCGTTTCAGCTTGCCCGTCTTTTGTTCTTTCAAACTCATCGCCTCCGCGATTTGTCCTTTGCCATCGAGCACGTCCCCAACTGATAATTTGAGCAAATCCCCTATTCGAAGCGCCGTGTTGATGCCCATGACGAACAGGAGTTCGTCCCTGCCTCCGCCGTCCCTCAAAATTTTTTTCATCTCCGCGATTTTTTTCGGATCGCGGATTGGATCGACTTCCATCTCCCCCTGCCCCCTGTTTTTCAGTTTGGCGAATCAGGAAAAAATGATATTGCCTCGCGGGGCGGTTCATTCCGATGCAACATTAGGACAAACTGTTGCATCGGACAGGGGGAGAGTTTATGAGTAAAAAATCACTTGCGCGGTTTTCTGTGCATTCGCTGCTCGCGCTTCTGTTTCTCGTTGCGTGCGTTTTATGCGCGGCGGGCTGCGGGCGGGCGTTCGGGGCCGAGGCGGCGCCAGCCGGCACGGTTATCGCGGCGTCTGGGATGGTGGAAGTTTCGCGCGCCGGGGCGCGCGTCCCGCTCGCGGCCAAAGACCCCGTTTACGGGGCCGACTCCATCCTGACTGGCGCGGACGGGAAGGTGCAGATTCTCTTCGACGACGGCAGCACGGTGAACGTCGCGCCGGATTCCTCCTTCGACATGCGCGCCTACGCGAACTCGGACTCCGAGCCAAGCTTCGCGGCGAACCTGTTTCAGGGCGCGGTGCGGATAATCACGGGGACCATCACCGACCGCAACCCCGAAGGCTTCGAAGTCACCACCCCGCTTGCGACCGTGGGGATACGGGGCACCATCTTGTACATAGAGGCCGACGACAGGCACTCCACGGTGAAAGTTTTCAACAGCGAGAAAACGGTGGTCGTAAACGGCATCGAGGTCGCGGAGACGTTCAAAATAACCGTGAGCCTCGGCGAAGAGCCGCGAGTCGAACCGCTCGCGCCCGGGGAGGCCGAGGCCGACACGAACTCCGTTGTGCTGTCTGGCGGCGGGGAGGTCTCCGAACTGCCGCCCGCCGAAGGCGAAGGGGCGAGCGCCGAGACGGCGGACGCCGGGACGGGCGAGTCCGGGGCTTTGATGGCCGACATCGCGGAGCACCCGCTCGATCTGACAACCCCCGTGCTTGCGCCTCCGGCAGGACCCCCGGCAGGGCCGACGATGGCTCGTGTCGATATGTCATCCGGTGTTATGACGGTGTCCGGTTTGCCTTATGATAACGGCGTTTCCGGCACTACACTTACTTCCAGCGCAAATCTTTCCTTTGGCTTCGATGTAAACCTGATGAGCGGAGCTATTACGAACGGCGCGGCGAACGGGTATTTTAATGGGTACGAAGGGTCTGGATCGTGCGCTTTAACCGGCGGTACTGGTACGTTTGACGCATTAGGAAACGCCATCGTCACTTTTGCCGCCGGCACCGGAACCTTGAATATGGCATCGACGTGGCCAAATGCGAATCTGGGTACGACATTTTTGAAGGCATCCTCGCCTTCCGGTTACTCAGACGTGGGCGACCCAATCCCCGGTGTTTTGCATTTGCAAAATGATGAAGGCCACTGGATAGAGTTTGCGACCACCGGAGACTTCGGGCCGTTCCCCGACGGTTCCGTCACCAACGTATATTAGGCGAAAGGCGATGGGGATGAATAAATCTTTCAAAGATCGCAAGCTCCCGGGACGCTTGAAATTTTTTTGTTCCGCCCTCCTGACCCTCTGCCTGTTCGCGCGGCCCGTCTTCGCGGATCCTTCCGGCCTGGCCCGCGCCGCCGGGCTGCTGCGCGCCGGGAACGCGGAGGGGGCTTACCGCGCCTATCTCGCCCTCCTGCGCGAAGAGCCGGACAGCGACGAGGCCAACCTCGGGCTTGCGCGCGCCTCCATGGCGGCCTCTCACCCGCATCAGGCGATAATGGCCTACGAGCGAATGATCGCCAAATATCCCTCCGAGTTCGGCCTCTACCGGGAGATAGCGAGCGCCTACATGTCCATCGGCGACTCCGACATGGCAATGCGCTACCTCTCGCACGACACGTCCCTCGCGCCGGACGACATCTCCGCATGGGCGTCCCGCGTCGGCGCGGCCTACAGCAGGTTCCAGAGCCAGGGCAAGCTCCGCTTCGGCGTCATGTACGACAGCAACGGCAATCAGGGGCCGGATTCGAACTCGATCACGCTCGGAAACATCCCGGTCATCCTAATCGGCGCTGAGAAAGAGGGGGGCTTCGGCGGCTGGCTCGCGGGCGACTGCTACGCGGCGTACCGCACGTCACGCTCCGGCCCCTGGTGGGCGGTCGGCGACGCGCACTTTTACTCACGCCTGCTCGGTTCCTCCGGGCTTCGCGCGCTCGACAGGGACCACTCGCAGTGGTACCGACTCGCGGGCGGCATTCGCCACTCGTCTCCGACGTCGCTCTTCGATCTGCGCGTCAAGGGCGAGATTTTCGACTACGACTTTTACGACACCGTCTATTCCTTCGGCCCCGAACTTACCTACACCAAAATGTTCTCCAACTCGTTTCAGCTGGTCACCCGCGCCGGCATCGAGCGGCGCGATTACGTCCGCGCTCCCGATAACGACGGGACTTACGGATACGCCGGGGAGTACGCGCGCTTCGTGTTCGGCCCGATGGCAAACGAGTTCATCATTGGCGGCCGAGTCCTCTGGGCCGACGCCGAAACGGACCGCAGCTCCTACGACGGCTGGGAAATTTCGGCAGTGGCGCGATTTAAGCTCAAAAACCGCTGGGAGTTCTCTCCGTCGCTGAGCTACGTCGAGGAGCGCTACGACGCGCCCGCGACCATACTCGAACTGGACGGCAGGCGCGACCGGCGCTTCTGCGCCGGGCTGAACGCGCTCTACCGGATAAACGAAAGATGGAGCGCCGAGATGGACTACTCGTACACGGAGAATTCCTCGAACTCCCCGCTGTACGAGTACGACAGGCACCTGATCACCCTGGGCGTTGTATGGAGCTTCTGAAGTGGAGGTAACGATGCGCGGCGTCCGCGGCAGCATCGCGAACCCTGCGCCCGACACGGTTTTTTACGGCGGCAACACGGCCTGCGTCGAGCTGCGCACCGAGTGCGGCGCGTGGATATACTTCGACGCCGGCACTGGCATACGCGAGGCCGGGGCGGGGCTACCGGGGCGCGGCGAGTGCCACATCTTCATCTCGCACGGCCACGCCGACCACATCTTCGGCCTGTGGTTTTTCATGCCGATACACTCGCCCGAGTGGGTGACGAACCTGTATCTGCCGGCGCGGCTCGAATACCTTCCCGATTACATGTACCAGTGCGGGTTTTTCCCCGCGCCGTTCAGCGAGCTCAAGGGCGACGTGCGGATAAAGCTGATAGAGGCGGGCTGCGTGACGGCCGTGCCCTCGCCCGCCGGGCGGGAGATAACCGTCGAGGCGAGGGCCATGAACCACCCGGGCGGCGGGCTGGGCTTCCGCGTGAGCGCCGACGGCGCGCTTTTCGCCTACAGCGGCGACCATGAGATAGACGGCGGGGCAGATAGCATGAGCGCGGCGGCGGAATTTCTGCGAGGCGCGGACATAGCGGTGGTGGACGCGACCTACGGCTGGAACGATTATCATCCCGGCTGGGGGCACTCGCGCTGGCAGGACTGGATCGACGCCGCGTCCGAGGGCCGCGTGCGGAACCTCGTGCTGACCCACCACGACCCAGTGCGCCCCGACCAGGAGCTCGACAGGCTCGACCAGACTCTGGCGCTCATCGCGGAGGAAGGCGGCGTCAACACTTACGTCGCCCGCGAGGGAATGAGGTTTATACCGAGCGGGCCGGTTCCCTTCATACGCCACGGAAGCGACTGGCTTTTCCAGTTTCTGGACGAATTGTCGCTCTACCGCGACGAGAGCGCGATACTCGACAAGATTCTGGCAAAGGCGCGCGAGATAACCCACGCCGACGCCGGGACGATTTACCTGCGCGCCGGGGACGAGCTCGTGTTCTCCTACACGCACAACGACACCCTGTTTTCCGTCGGCAGCGCGCACAAACACATTTACTCGAACATCAGGATACAGATATCCGGGGGCTCCATCGCAAGCTACGTCGCGTCCACCGGAAACCCGCTCATCATCGACGACGTGTACGATCTACCGAAGGGCGCGCCGTATTCCTTCAACGATTCATTCGACCGATCCAGCGGATACCGCACCCAATCGATGCTGGCGATCCCGTTCCTGGACAACAAGGGCGAGGTCTCCGGCGTGATGCAGGTGATAAACAGCATCGATCCGCAGACGGGCCAGCCCTGCCCGTTCACCCTGAACATGGCGCACAACGTCAGGATGCTGGCCCGCGAGGCAAGCGGCATAATCGAGCACAGCGCGACCGAGCGGCGCGGGATTTACGGGATACTCCGCATGGCCGCCGTTCACGACCCGGCCGAGACCGGCCCCCACAGCGAGCGCGTCGGCGCGGTGGCAGCCGAGCTGTACCACATCTGGGCGGAACGCGAGATGAACCCAATCGACGCGACGCGGCGTGAAAAGAGCCGCATAAGGCTGGCCGCCATGATGCACGACATCGGGAAGGTCGGCATAAGCGACCTGATATTGAAAAAAACCGGCCGGCTCACCGACGAGGAGTTCACGGTCATACGCGGACACACAGAAATAGGCGCGTCGATTCTGGCCGAGGACTCGGGCGAGATAGCCCAGTGCGCGCGGGAGATAGCCCTGCACCACCACCAGAAATGGGACGGCACGGGCTACGCCGGGCCGACGGACGCCGGAAGGCTGTCTGGCGCCGCCATCCCCATCGGCGCGCGGATAACCGCGATAGCAGACGTGTTCGACGCGCTCGTCTCGCCTCGGTGCTACAAAAAA
Organism: Synergistaceae bacterium; assembly: GCA_031274465.1. GTDB lineage: Bacteria > Synergistota > Synergistia > Synergistales > Synergistaceae > JAIRKI01. Next base: position 5,731 of record JAISQC010000144.1, read on the forward strand.
AAATGGAGCTTCGACGACGCGCTCAACCTGCTGAAAGAAGAAGCGGGAAAGCACTTCGACCCCGCGCTCGTGGACGACATGCTGGGCATGAGATCGCTGCTCGGGGAAATATACGCCAGATTTCCGGAATCCGATGCGACTTGACAAAAACCGCGTCATCGCCGTCGCCGCTGTGGGCGCGTCCGTCATAGCCGCGATGGTCTCTTTGTACATCGCGCGCCCGGCCACGCTGGCGCGGCTCGATCTGAGGATATACGACGTGCTGCTCCCCCTGAGGGCGGCTGAAACCCCTTCGCCGGTTCCCGTTATAATCGACATAGACGAGGCGTCGCTCGCGGAGTACGGGCAGTGGCCATGGCCGCGCTATCTCGTGGCCGACCTGGTGAACGCCCTCGGCGATTATGGCGTGGCGGCTGCGGGAATAGACATAATTTTCGCCGAACCTGACAACTCCTCTCCATCGCAGGTGGCGTCGCACCTCCGCCGCGACCGGGGCATAAGCGTGGATTTCACCGGACTGCCGCCCCGGCTGCGCGACTACGACGCCCTGCTCGCGGACGCTGTCTCCGGCTCGCGCGTTGTGCTGGGGGCTTACGCGAGTTCCGCCCCCGAGGCCAAAACGCCTGGCAGCGCGCACGGGATAAAAATCCATGCCAGGGAAAGGCGCGGCGCGATCCCATACGAACCGCGCCTGTCGTCGGCGGAGGGCGCGATCCTGCCCATACCGTCACTGGCGGCGAATTCCGCGATAGGCTTCATCAACGTCGATCCCGACCCCGACGGCATCGTGCGCAAAATCCCCCTTCTCATCCGCGCGGGGGAAAACATTTACCCCTCGCTCGCGCTTCGCGCGCTCATGACTGCCACAGGCGTCTCCGACATAATGACGACATCGGGCCCCGACGGGCTGGAATCCGTCCGCATGGGGAGCTTCGGCGCGAGCGTGAACACCCGAGGCGAGATGTACATCCCCTTCATCGGGCCGGGCAGGACGTATCCCTACTACAGCGCGGCGGAAGTGCTGAAAGGGAAAACCCCGCGCGAAAAACTGGAGGGGCGCATCGCCTTCGTCGGCACGTCGTCCGCCGGGCTGCTCGACATCCGCGCCACGCCGCTGGACAAAGTGTATCCCGGGGTGGAAGTCCACGCCGCGGCCGTAGACGCGCTGCTCGCCGGAAACTCGATAACCATGCCGTCCTGGACTGCCGACATGCAGCTGGCGTACATCTTCATCGCCGGAATCGTGTCGGCGGCGATCTTCGGGTTTGCCTCCCCGGCCCTCTACGTTCCTCTGGCGGCGGCCACAGCGGGCGCGCCACTGCTGCTGGCGAGGCATTTTTTCAGGTATGGCTACTTCGTGTCCCCGATGTACGCCATAGCGACCGTGGCGGCGAGCGGCGCGTCGATCCTGATGCTGCGCTTCTGGCAGGAGAACCGCCAGAGAAAGCTGCTCAGAAAAACCTTCTCCCGCTACGTCTCCCCCCAAGTAGTGAGCCGGGTGCTCAAAGAGAAGGGCGACCTGCTGGCCGGCGAGGAGCGGGCGTTGTCCATAATTTTCACGGACATAAGGGGCTTTACGTCGATATCCGAACGCCTGACCCCACAGCAGACGGTGAACCTGCTGAACCGCTACTTCACGCCGATGACCGCACTGGTGCGGGAGAGCGACGGCACGCTCGACAAATTCATAGGCGACGCGCTGATGGCGTTCTGGAACGCCCCGGTCGAGACGCCCGGACATGCCCGCCGCGCGCTCGACGCCGCGCTGTCTATGGGCGAGCGCCTGCAAGGCCTGAACGCGGAGCTGGAGGCCGATTTCGGCGTGACGCTGCGGATAGGCGCGGGCGTCCATACCGGCCCGGCATACGTCGGCAACATGGGTTCGAGCGACCTGGTGAACTACACCCTGATAGGCGACAGCGTAAACCTGGCGTCGCGCCTGGAGGGGCTATGCCCCAAGTACGGAGTGCCGGTCGTGACCAGCAGCGACACAATGGGCGAGGCCGGGGAGGGTTTCGCGTATCAGTACCTCGACACGATAAAAGTGAAGGGAAAGAGCGTCCCGGTGGAAATTTACGCCCCGATGCGGCAGGGAGAGGGGAAAAGCCGCGCGGAGGAACTGGAAGCGTGGTCGGCGGCTGTAAAAATTTACCTGGCCGGAAATTTCAGGGTAGCGATCGGCGCGTTCGGCGGCCTCAGCCGCGAATATCCCGGCAGGGCGCTCTACGGCATGTTCGAGGAGCGCGCGCGGACGCTCATTTCAACCCCCCCGGAAAACTGGGACGGAGTATGGACGATGGAGGGGAAATAGGATTGATGCGGCTAGGCTGATTGGAAACGCGTGCGTAAATCTTTGTCGTAAAACCCGAGAACCTTACCCTGCGTGAGCCTGCATACGCAAAATTAAACGGCTGCCATCCCTGCATACGCAGGAATGGCAGCCGTTGATCTTATTTAATCCGAAGCGCGATAACTTGATTAATCAAAAACTAAGGAAACGCTGAATAAATGTTCTTTTCGGCGAAATGGAGTAGATTCGTTCGCCGTCAAAGCGGTTGTCGTGAAAATGGCCGCAGGCGTAGCAGAGCTACATCGAGGACCATTTTTATGGCAAACGAGCAGAGGGGGGACGAATATGCCCATTGCAGCCAAAAGGTTATTTCAGCGTTTCCCTAAACAAGTTCGAATCTTATCGCCCCGCCAATAACTCATCAATGGTTTTGTAATCGATCCAAATCTCTTTGGCGTATTCCGAACCTTCCGCAATGAAGTTGCCTACGTTGTCCTTGTTGATAACTACTATGGGAAGTCCGGAGACAATCGGCATGTTGTTTGCGTCATACCCTTCGCTGAAGATTTTATGGGTCAGCTCAATGGCGTTCTTGCCGATCATAACGCCGCTGTTGTAGCCGGTACATTCAAGCTTGCCATCTCGCACGGCTTCCAGTCCCACGGTATCCCCATCGGAAACGCATACGATTTTAATTTTATCTTGCAGCCCGCGCTCTTCCACAACCTTTGCCGCGCCCATACCCATATGGTCGTTATGGGCATATATCAGGGAAGTATCCTGATTGGCCGTCAAAAGATCCTCGGCGACCGCCATGCCTGTTGTCTCAATAAATTCGCCGTTGCCTGAGCCTGCAAGATTCAAATTGTATTTGCTCATATCCACTTTGCCGTTGTCGCGCAATTGCTTAAAGAAGTTAAAACCTTCAATCATCGCGTCCTCGACAACTTTCGCGTTTCCGGCCTGCTCCATCTTTCCCCAGACCCATCCGGCGAGAAAACCATTATCTTCCGCTTCCGAAACCGGGTGTCCCCTTTGACCTAGGATATCTATTGCCGTGATTTTTTCTTTGTATAATTTAGAGGCGTATTGCCCGGTTGCGAACCCCACCCAGTAATTGTTGTTGGTAATGGTTGTAACGACGGGTGCATCAGGATTAAATGCAACTCCGACGGCAATTATAGGGATTCCCTGAGCCACGGCTCGCTGAACATCACTGAGGTTTGCCTGCGTATCGGCGGGATCGACCACCAGCACATCCACTTTCTGTAAAACCAGCGCCTCGATATTGGCGCTTTCCTGTGTGGCGTCAAAGTTTTCGGCGGCCAGATATTTCAATGTGTACCCATATTTTTCGCATTGCTGTTCAGCGCCGACTTTGGTGCCCGCAAAATAGGTGCTGCCCTGTGTAGGCGCCGACCAGCCGACAACGAGGTTTTCCTTCTTGTTGGCGGGCAGAGCTTTAATTATGGAAGCTCTGGAATCCAGATTCGGTTTCGATACACCACCGAACGCGATGTCTGAAAGATAATCATACACCTCGCTGTCTGCGTTGTGCGGCAGATCGTTCTGGTTAAACAGCTTTTGGCCTGAAATAACGGCTTGGTTGCTATCCGCTTCGGCTTGCTCAGTTGCGACGTGCCCAGCCAATAAAAATGTGGATACCGCGAGTACAACAGCAACGACTAAGGAAACAATTCTAAGTCTCTTCTTGCTCATTCTCCTTACCTCCTGATATTTTTTTTGGTATTAACTACCAAACAATTAGAATTTAGAACGCCATAGAATAACACTTGCATTAGGGAAGGGCTGATTAAATAACCTTTTGTCTGCAATGGGCGTATTCGCCCCTCATCTTCATGTCTGTCAAAAAAAGAATCCTCGACGTAGCCCTGCTACGCCTGCGG
>JAISQC010000155.1 GCA_031274465.1 Synergistaceae bacterium
TGCGCGTACTATAACGAGATCAGGAAGATCGGCTTCAAGATACGGCCGCTCGGCGAAGCCATAGAGTCGGCCATACGCGGGGAAGTGAGAATATGAGCGAGGCTGTTTTCAAGTGCAAGGCCATGTCATGGAAATCCCCTCGGTCTACGACGTGGACGCGGAATTTTTCGAGTTCATCTCCGGCAAGGACGGGTCCTGGGTCTCCGTCGACGCGTCGGAGGGGCTCATAACTGTGGGGTGAGAGGCAACCATGAGATACAGCATACCTTACGGAAGCTCCACCGCCTATTTCGACGCGCCGGATGAATCGGTCATCTTCAAAGGCGAGATGAAAAACCTGCCGGCCGTCGCGGACCTGGAAGCGGCGATCTGGGACGCGCTTGAAAATCCGATAGGCACTCCCCCGCTGAAGGAGATTGCCAGAGGGAAGAAAAACATCCTATTCCTGGTCGAGGACTCGACCAGGAGCACGCCCCTCGCTGAAATAATGCCCGTCATAACGAGGTACTTGAACGAAATCGGAGTGCCCGACGGGAACATGAGTTTCCTCACCGCGCCCGGGACGCATCGGACGATGACCGAAGCCGAGATATTGGAAAAGCTGGGAGGCGAAATCGTGCGCCGGTTCAGGATATACCAGCACGACGCCACGGCGACGGGCGAGCTGGTTGACATGGGCTTCGTGATGGCAGGCGACTACCGGGTGCCGGTGCACATCAACCGCAGGGTGCTCGAGGCGGATTTCGTCTTCGGCCTCGGGAACATCATCCCGCACAGCGACGCTGGCTATGCGGGCGGCGCCAAGATACTGCAACCGGGCGTCTGCGGCTTCGCCACTACAGCCGCAACACACGCCAGCAGCGGCTTCTGCCCGGACATCCCGCTCGGCATGAAGGACGGCAACCCCTGCAGAAAGGGCATGGAGGAGGTTGCATCTCGCGCCGGCCTCTCGTTCATCCTGAACGTGGTGAAAAATTGCTCCGGCGAAGTCTGCGGAGTGTTCGCCGGTGATTTCATCGAGGCCCACCGCCGGGGAGTGGACATGGCCGAAGAGTCGTTCATGGTCGGCATCCCCGAACGCGCCGACATAGTGGTGGTCAGCTCGTACCCGGCCGACATCGACTATTGGCAGGCAGAAAAAGGGGTGATCGGCGCATATTTCGCGGTGCGGGAGGGCGGCATCATAATTTTCGCCGCGCCATGCCCGGAAGGGCTTGCGACAAACCACCCGAGGCTCAGAGAATGGCTGTCGAAGCCGCTCGTCGAAGTGCTCGACGGCCTGCGGTCGCACTCTGCGGAAGACGAGGACGCGGACCTCGTATCCGCAGTGCTGGCGGTGTGCAACTGCCGGACAAGGGACAGGGCGGACATATACATCGTGACGGATGGCCTCGACGACCTGGACATCGCCGCGCTCCAGTACAGGCGGTTCGAATCGGTGCAGGCGGCGCTCGACGAGGCGATGAAAAAAATACCGGGCGCGACCATCGGGATTTTGCCGCAGGGGGCTATATCGCTGCCCGTTATCCGATAAGGAGATGAGACGATGAAACTCAGCGACGAAGAACGGAGGACGCTTGACGGAGAGTCGGGCGTGGGGGCGCAAAAAGCCATGGAACTGCTGGTGGCGCTTGGAAAAACCTTCGATGCCGAGAGGCTGATCGGCGTGCGCAAGGCCCATGTCGCGCTGAGCGGACAGGAGGGCGACACCTACTGGTGCGAGCTGCTGGTGAACGGCGGCGCGAAGTGCGCGGTGCCGCCGACCACGAACCCGTGCTGGGACGTGGACGGGCTTACGAAGGTATACGACGTCACCACATACGAACGCGATCTGGCCTTGCGCACGATCGACGTTTACCGCAGGATCGGGGCGAAGCTGACGTTCTGCTGCACCCCCGGGCTTGGGACCAACGTCCCGTTTTTCGGCGAAAACGTGGCATTCTCCGAATCGAGCGCCACGCCCTACGTCAATTCGGTCATAGGCGCAAGAAGCAACAGGGAGTCGTCCATAAGCGCCCTAGCCGCCGCCGTGATAGGCAAGACGCCCCTATACGGCTATCATCTGGATGAAAACAGGCGCGGGGAGATGCTTATAGACGTGGAAGCCGAGATGAAGGATTCCTACGACTGGGGAATCCTCGGCTACTGCACCGGCGCGATAGCGGGCGCGCGAAACCCGGTGCTGCGCTTTAAAAAACCGGTGCGCCCGTCGCAGGAGGATTTCCTATACTTCGGCGCCGAAGCGGCGACGAGCGGGGCGGTCGCAATGTACCACATGGTCGGATTGACCCCGGAGGCGCCGACCTTGAACGCCGCTTTCGGCAACAGACAGGCCCCGGCGCCGGAGAGCGTCATAACGGACAAGGATCTGTCGGAGACGGAACAAAAGCTCTCCGCGTCTACAGGGCCGATAAACCTGGTCATGCTGGGCTGCCCGCACTACACCTACGACCAGATTCTGCAGATAGAGCGGTATATGAACGGCAGGCGCGTGCACAGCGACGTCGCTTTCTGGGTGCTCGCGGCCGCCGACGCCGCAGAGCTCGCCTCCCGATCCCACGTCCGCTCGCGCCTGGAGCGCCTGGGGGTATACATAGTCCCCGACACCTGCATCGACGAGCCGTGCTGGAAGTCGTTCGAGGGCGGGCTCGGCGTCACCGACTCCCCAAAATGCGCTTATTACAGGGAGCGCAGGGGGCAGCCGTTCGCGATACGAAGGCTGGCCGACTGCGTAGAAGCAGCAGTCCTAGGGAGGATAGGCCGATGAGCGGGCAGACGCGCGTCTACAAATGCCGGGGCATAGTGAAGGGGAGCGCCTCCGGCGAGGCGATAGTGTCGCGGGACGCCATGTGCTTTTACCTCTGCGACCCCGAAACCGGCGAGGTCATCGAGCGGAATCACTCGATACAGGGCAAAAGCATAGCCGGGAAGGTGCTGGTTCTGAAATCCGGCAAGGGAAGCTCCGTGGTGCAGGTAGACGGATTTTACCAGCTATGGGTCAAAGGCAACCTTCCTGCGGCTATAATCTTAAAAGACACCGAACCCGTGATCGTTTCCTCGGCAGTGATAACGAGCTCGACGATGGTAGACCGCATGGAAGCCGATCCCTTCGAGGCCATAGAGGACGGGGATTACGTCGAAGTGGACGCCGACGCCGGGGAGGTCAGGGTGAAAAGGGGGGAGAGCATCGACGAAAAATAACCCGCAATGCGATCTCGAAAATGGCGTGTCTTGTCACTGTCAAGCATATTTAAGGAGGTATTGAAATGAAGAAATCAATATGTATCGCGTTGGCGGCAGCCGCCGTCATATCGCTGTCTTGCGCGGCGTCGTTCGCGGCGGCCCCGGAATACACCATAAGGGTCGGCTCCATCGTCTCCGAAACCCACGCCGACATGCTGGCGATGAAAGATGTGTTCGTGCCTGAAGTCGAGCGCGAATCGGGCGGCAGGATAAAGGTCGAGCTGTATCCGAACGGACAGCTCGGAGGCGACAGGGAACTCGCCGAAGGCGTCCAGATGGGGACTGTCACAATAGCGATACCGGCCAGCTCCGCTCTGGCGGGCTTCGACAAGCGCATCCAGGTCCTCGACCTCCCGTACCTCTTTACCAGCAGGGAGACGGCCTTCGAGGCCCTCGACGGGGAACTCGGCAAGAAGATAGACGAATACCTGCTCGAGAAGGGGTTCTGGAACCTCGGCTATCAGGAAAACGGCATGAGGCATGTAACCAACAACAAAAAACCGATCAAGACCCCCGACGACCTCAAGGGCGTAAAAATCCGCACGATGGAAAACCCGATGCACATCGCCTATTTCAAGGAACTCGGCGCGAACCCGACGCCGATGAGCTGGGGCGAGCTGTACACAGCGCTGCAGCAGGGAGTCGTGGACGCCCAGGAGAACCCCTACGCGATGATCGACGACGGCAAGTTCAACGAGGTCCAGAAATACGTATCGGAGACCGGGCACGTCTTCTCCGTCACGCTGCTCGTTGCCAACAAGAAGTTCATAGAGGGCCTGCCTGAGGACCTTCGCGCCGTAGTGGAAAAAGCGGGGCGCAACTACGCCGTCGCGCAGCGCAAGCTGATAGCCGGCATGGAGAACGATTTCAAGACCGCCCTGATAAAGAGCGGCATGGAAGCAAACGAGCTCACAGCCGAGGACAAGAAGCCCTTCGTCGAAGCGACGGCAAAGATATACTCGCAGTTCGAGGGCGAGCTGGGCAAGGAGATAATGGACATAGCGAGGAAGGCACAGAAGTAAAAAACGGTTTTCGCGCGCCGCCTCCCCCGGCAGGGGAAGGCGGCGCACCGGCGGCTCGCATTGAAGGGGGTGGTTGTTCGTGACGATCAAAAAATTTTTTGACAATTTCGAGGAATATCTGTGCGTGCTCGGCACGGCGGTCATGACGGCTGTCGTCTTTTTGCAGGTCATAATGAGATATATCTTCTCGAATTCCCTCTCGTGGAGCGAGGAGCTTGCGAGGTTCGTGTTCCTGTGGATATCGTGGGTCGGGGCAAGCTACGCGGTGAAGACCGCCAGCCACTTCAGGGTCGAGATGTTCGTCAATATTTTTAAAGGGAGGGCGCGGAAATATCTTGAGATCTTCGTCCTGATAGTATGGTTTTTGTTCTGTTTTTTCCTGGCCTGGCATGGGACGAAGCTCGTGCTTTTCCTCGTGGAGACGAATCAATCGTCCGCCGCCATGCGAATCCCCATGTCGGTGCCATACGCGTCGGTTCCGGTCGGCTGCGCGCTGATGTGCGTGAGGCTCGTCATAGAGATGGCCCGCATCGTAAAAGGCGGATATCCGCCCGAGAAGGGCGGAGCGGCAGAGGGGGGGCTGTAAGTTGGCGCAATCGGTTATTCTCTTTGCGATAATGATACTGTTCATAATACTGAGCGTCCCCATAGGCATCACAATGGGCATATCGACCGCGCTGTGCCTGTGGATGTTCTCCGACGTCTCGCCGCTGATGCTGGCTCAGAAATCGGCGACCGGGCTCGACTCCTTCCCACTTCTGGCCATACCGTTTTTCATACTGGCCGGGTCCCTGATGTGCGAGGGCGGCATAGCCCGCAGGATAGTCAACCTAGCCGACAAGCTGGTCGGCTTCGTGACCGGCGGGCTCGCCATGGTCACGGTCATGGCCTGCATGTTTTACGCGGCCATCTCGGGGTCGGCCCCGGCTACGGTGTCCGCGATAGGGTCGTTCATGATACCCGCCATGAAGGAGCGCAAATACGACGCGCCGTTTGCGGCGGCGATCACAGCGGCTTCGGGCACGATCGGGGTCATCATCCCACCAAGCATACCGTTCGTCATATATTGCGTCGTGGCGCAGGCATCGATCGGAGACATGTTCATAGGCGGCATAATCCCAGGCATCATGCTCGGGGGCGCTTTGATGACCGTTTGCTGGTTCACGGCGAAAAAAAGGGGCTACGTGAGCTCGTATTCCAAGATCAACCTCGGGGAGCTTTGGAAAGCGTTCAGGGAAGCCGTGCTGGCGCTCATGGTTCCGGTCATCATACTGGGCGGCATCTACAGCGGGGTCTTCACGCCAACCGAGGCGGCGGTCGTGGCGGTCGTCTACTCCATATTGGTCGGGAGGTTCGTTTACAAGGAACTGAGCAACAAGGCCATCTACGAATGTTTCCGCACGTGCGGCCTCATAAACGGCGCGCTAGAGTTCATGATCGGCCTTTCGATGGCGTTCGCCGCGTACCTCGCCATGGAACAGATACCGGCCGCCATGGCGAAATGGCTTATCAGCATCTCGGACAGCAAATTCGTGATCCTGCTGGTGATAAACGTAATCCTGCTCATACTGGGCTGTTTCGTCGACAACATCGCGGCGGTGATAATACTCACCCCGATATTGCTCCCAGTGGTGAAAAACCTTGGAATGCACCCGATTCACTTCGGGCTGATAATAACCGTCAACCTGGCCTGCGGCTTCGTCTCGCCTCCGTATGGGATAAACCTGTTCGTGGCGTCCGCGATATCGGGAGAGAGCATAGAGAAGATATCCATGGCAGTGCTGCCGTCGTTTATCGCGATGGTCATCTGCCTGATGCTATTCACCTATTTCCCGATATTCACGATGGGATTGGTGCAGCTAGCCCGCTGACGGAAAAAAGCCCCCAACAATGCGCTATGACTGCAAACCCGGATATCCTTGCGACGAGCGCGGGATGATATCCGGGTTTCGACGTTCAGCCAGCGATCTCGATGACGGTTCTCTCCAGCTCCTCGCAGACGCTCTTCGTCAGCCCGGCGTCGCGGGCCTCCACCAGGATGCGGATCAGGGGCTCCGTG
>JAISQC010000134.1 GCA_031274465.1 Synergistaceae bacterium
CATACTTACGGGGATGGTCGGAGCGCCTATTTTCATTCTGCTGATATCAAGACGGAGGGTTCGCCTGAAATGAGCGTAATCGCGGTCGATAACGCGGCATTCAGTTACGGCGGCGGCCGACGTATTTTCGGGGGCGTTTCGTTTTCGCTCGAGCGAGGCCAGATACTCTCCGTCATCGGGCCGAACGGTTCGGGAAAATCGACGCTGCTGAACTGCATGGCGGGCCTGCTGAAACTGGATTCCGGCGAGATATGGCTGAATGGCAAAAACCAGAAATCGCTGAAACCGAAAGAAGCCGCCAAAATCATCGGCTACGTCCCGCAAAACCATTTGCCAGTGTACGGCTACACAGTCCGCGATTTCGTCGTCATGGGCAGAGCGCCCCACATCGGGATATTCGCTTCGCCGGGAGCACTCGAGTACGAAATGGCTGAACGCGCCATGGAGACGATCGGAATATCGCACATCGCAGAGCGGCAATACACCGAAATCAGCGGAGGCGAACGCCAGCAGGCGACCATAGCCCGCGTCATCGCGCAGCGGCCGAAGGTCATAATGATGGACGAGCCGACGTCGTCGTTGGATTACGGCAACCAGATGCTCGTCCTGAGACTGATAAAGCGCCTCTCCTCCGAAGGCTACGCGGTCATAATGACGACCCATACGCCCGACCACGCCATCATGCTCGGCGGCACGGTCGCACTGATTGACCGCTCGGGCAAGCTGCGCGTCGGAAGCACAGAAGAAATAATGAACGAGGAGACGCTGAAAGAAGTTTACCGCGTGAATCTGAAGCTCGTTTACGTGGAGCAAGCTGGGCGCGTTGCCTGCATCCCTGTTAGCTGATGTATCAGCCTTTCACCAGTATCCCGTCAGCCGCTTCGCGCAGGGAATCGGCTATTATGTCGGGGGCGGGGTCGGAGGGCGAGATCTCGTTCGAATCGTTCACTATGCGCGCCGTCCTGCATCCAGCGGCGCGCCCGCACATTACGTCCGTCGCCCTGTCGCCTATCATCCACGACGACGCCAGATCGAGATCGTAAAACGCTTCGGCCAGCTTCAGGAAATATGGGTTTGGCTTCCGCTCCAGCGACTCGCCCGAAAAAAACGGCGCAACGCCCTTGGGGTGGCTGAACGAGTAATAGGCCTCGGCCACTTTCAGCCCGGCCCCGGCGATGAGCGAATCGACGTGGCGGGCCGTTTCAGCTAGGGATTTAAGCGAAACCTTGCCCTTCGCGAAGGCACCCTGATTTGACACGATAAATAGCAAAAAGCCCGCGTCAGAAAAACGCCTCATCGCGTCGAAAACGCCAGGCAGGATCACCACGTCCTCCGGGCGCAGCGGCCCCTCGAACTCGCCCCATCTCTCATAATATACGTTTTCATTGATGACCCCGTCCCTGTCGAGGAAAACAGCCCTATGCCCGCTCAAATCCTTACTCACCCCCGCCGACTCGCGCATTGTCGCATCAAATTTTCGCCCATGTCACGGATATGCGGGCGGCTTCCTCCCCCGTGGCGCTCAGGATCACCGAGTGGTCGTACCGGGCGCGCGAGCCCGAAATTTTTTTGGTGCGCACGGCGACAGATTCGCGTTTCGCCGAGGCTAGGAATTCCGCGTCCAACAGGACGGGGTACGACTCGACCGCGATCTCGTCCGGGGCGCACTCCAGCACCCAGTCGAAGTAGACCGTGTGGTTCGTGTGGCCGTTCAAATCCAGTTCGCTCCTGCGCGTTCGAAACGACGCCTCGGCGTCGAAATCGCGAAGCGCCCCGGGCAGGCCGTCCGCGACCTCCCCTCCCGTGTCTTCCGCCATTTCGAAGTACCTGTCCGGCAGCGCCCTGTCGAGCCTCACGGGGCGCCCCCGCTTCAAATCGACGACGATCCAAGACGACCACGCGTTCGCGATAACGCTGCCGTCCCGCCGGTCGCGCTGAACGCCCGAACCGACATCAGGTTCCTCTTCGGCTCGAACCATGTCCGAACGTCGATATCTCCCCTGCCCGGGCAGGAGAGCACACTGACCCTGTAACGCCGCAGCACCCACGTCATATCGCGCGCCATCAGGTCTTCGACGCCTATTCCAACGGAATTCGCGTGGCAAGCCGCGATCTCCTGGAAGAATTGGAGCAACACGCCGGGCTTCATCCGTTTGCGGGCATCGAGCCCATAATATGGAACGCTGAAAATTTTAGCGTACATTGCCCTGCCCTTTCCCGCGCAAACCGCCGCCGTCAAGCTCCCTGAACCTCCTGTGCTGCGCGAGCCACTGATCCGGCGTCTCTCTTATTATGCGCTCTATGGCTTTGTTTATCGCAAGCGTTATCGCATATATCGTCTCGTCGCGGTCCCCCGCGCCCTCCCATTCGACCGGTTCGCCAAAGCGCATCACGTGGCTGAATGGCGACACCCTCCGCGTGTAAACCGGTATCAGCGGTTTTTTAGTGAGGTAGGCGAACACTGCGGCGCCTTTCGACGTGGGGGTGTTTATGCCGAACAGAGGGGCAACGACGCCGTCCGCGCCTCCGTGCTGATCCGGCATTATGGCAAGAAATTCGTTTCTGCGGAGCGCGGACAGGGCCCGCGTCATCGGCGCGGTCTTGGGAAGGCAGTCCACCCCGGCCACGGACCGCATCGTTGCTATGGCGTCGCGCTCCCCGCTGTCGCTGGATTCGCGAACTATGGCCGTCATCCTGTGCCCGCTCTGCGCGAACCACGCCGCCGCCAGCTCCCAGTTGCCGACATGGCACGCCAGCAGTATCCCGCCCACGCTGTCGTCGAGAGCGTCCGGGTTTTCGACCTTCATCCATTCGAGCGCCTGTCTCGGGTCGCGCTGCAATATCGCAAATTCTATCCCGAGCCAGACGAGGTGATCGTAGGTGCCCCTCAGGATGAGTTTCCTTTCCTCCGGGGTTTTGTCCGGCAGGGCGATTTCAAGGTTGCGGGCCACTGTTTTCCTTCTTATTGGAAACACCCGCAAGAGGCGCCTGAAAAAAAACGCCATGCAAGAGGCAACGACACCGGGCCTCACCATCCACGTCAAAAGCTTTATCGAACTCGACTTAAAGCTCACTCGCCCGTCTGTTGAAGCGAAGAAGCCTGAAATCCTTCTTGCCCACCCGCAACTGGACGTAGCCTCCGCCGAGCACGTCCTCCGACGTTATCTCATACGCCTCGTCCTGGACGCGGCCTCCGTTGAGGTAGACGCCGCCCTCCCTCACCTTGCGCCGGCCCTCACCTTTGCTCGACACGCCGCCCGAGGCCAGCAGAGCGTCGATTAGCGGCATGGGCAGCGGGGAGCTCACGTCTTCGGTCGGTATCTCCGCCGCGAGTGTGTCGAGCGTGGCCGCGTCCGCAGACCTCACGTCGCGCTCGCCGAACAGGACGGAGCTCGCATCCCTCACTCTCTGCGCGGTGCCCTCCCCGTGAACCCGCTCAGTCATCTCCCACGCGAGATCTTTTTGCGCTGTCCGCCTCTCCGGGTGCGCGGCGTGCCTGCCCATCGCGTCCGCGATCTCATCGAGGCTCGAAAACGAATACATCTTGTGCAGTTTTTCTATGTCGCGGTCGTCCGAGTTTATCCAGAACTGGTAAAACCTGTAAGGGCTCGTCTTTTTGGGGTCGAGGTATATCGCGCCCTCCTCGGTCTTGCCGAACTTATGCCCGGCTGCGGTCAGAAGCAACTGGAACGTGAGGCCGTAGGCCTGGCCTCCGAGCCGCTTCCTGATGAGGTCGATCCCGCCTATGATGTTCCCCTGCTGGTCGTTGCCCCCCATCTGAAGGGAGCAGCCCAGCTCTTCGAACATGTGGAAGAAGTCATAGGCTTGCAGCAGGATGTACGACATCTCGGTGTAGGTGATGCTCTTGTCCGGGTCTTCTATGCGGCTTCGGACGTATTCGCGGTTTATCAGGACGTTCATCGGGAAAAACTTCCCGGTGTCCCGGAGGAACTCTATGAAGCTTATCTTGGACAGCCAATCGTGGTTATTGGGCATGAGCGCGGAAGTTTCGCCGCAGTCGAAATCGAGGAACTTCGCCAGCTGTTTTTTTATGCACTCCACGTTGTGCTCGACTTTTTCCACCGACAGCAGGGCGCGCTCCTTCGTCTTGCCGGACGGGTCGCCGATCAGGCCGGTGCCGCCGCCTGCCAGGGCTATGGGCCGGTGCCCCAGCCTCTGGAGCCAGGCAAGCCCCATGATCGGAACCATATTGCCGACGTGAAGGCTGTCCGCGCTCGGGTCGAAGCCGACGTAGCCCGTGACGATCCCGCGGCGCATCTTTTCGCCCAGCTCCTCGGGATGGCTGCACCACTCCACGAAGCCCCGTTTTGACATTATCTCGCAAAAATTTTGAGGCATGCTTTTCCATCTCTCCTTCGCAAATAGCGCCACAGCCTAATAATAGCACATCGCGCTGCCGGACGACGCCGACTCGCAGATAACGAACACGCGCCCGAGGGATTTCATCGCGTCCTTGAGGTTGTTGGCCGATTCTTCGTCAATCGGGCTCTCCTCGTCCTCGTAGATCATGGCGCCCAAAGCCGGCACCTCGGCCAAAGACGCCCCGAGCCTCGGAAAATCCACGTATATCCATGCGGCGGCGGAAGTGGCGCCAGCCAGCAGTTCCTTGACCTCCAAATTCTGATCGACGTCCGGCGCGATGAGGCCGATCACGGCTTTGTCCTCGTCCGCCGCCGCGATGACGGTAAAAGGCAGGTTCGTCACTCCGCCCTTTGAATATCCGTCAATTGGGGACGGTTCAGTCCCCGCGAAAAGTTCCGTCCAGAATTTATCCACGAGCTTGAACGACGTCTCCCCCCTGCCCGGGAGGTCTAGGACTATGCCTGGCAGGTCGAACCACAGGAGCTGAGTCCTGCCCCCAAGCGAAATTGCGGCTTGCCCGGTCATCAGAGCCTGAACCTCCGAGGCTTTCAAACCCATCTTCCGCAGGTATTCCGCCAGGTATCTGAACGCCGATGGCAGGGACTGCGCGTTTCTGCCGGGGTTGGGCATGTTGACCCCAAGGGACAGCACGAGGGGGTCGGGGATGAATAAATCGTCCCGCGACCAGTCATGCCCCCGCAAAGCCCCCGAAAAGGCCCTCCCGAGGATATGCTCTGCCCCGTTGATCCGCCACTTGGCCCTGGTTTCGCGAAGATCGTCGGAGGTCTTCCAAGATATCTCAATTTCGAGCGCGCGCTCGGGCGTGGGAAATTCATCTCCGCCGGACATCATGGCATGAAGGACGCCGCCGTCGGAGAGATACACGTGCCCCCCCCAGCCTTCGTCCTCGGGCCATTTTCTCTTCATTCCGGGCGCTATGCCGTCCCGGACCTCCATTATCCTGTCGGCGTCCAAGATCGAGTCGGCGACGAAAACCGCTTCGTCCTCCACCCCCAGGTATATGGGCAGCCCCACGTTGTTCGCGCGGAGCTGGAACAAACCCTTTCTATGAGTGCGGAGCAGTTCGGGCATTACGAAGTGCCGCTTCCACTCCTCTGGAAGCTCGCCGGAGCGCAGCGCGTCGTTTTCTTCGAGCGTCAGCGTGAACGCGCCGTACATGACGAGCCCTGCCGCCCGCTCGGTGATCACCATCGACATGGCCTCCGCCGTGTCGAATATCGGCAAAAACAGCGTCACTCCGGACGCCCCTCCGGGGGATACCGCCGTGCTGTCCGCGAGCAGGCGGGCGACATCTTGGGGGAACTCCCCCCTGATGGCGCTCATCACGATCGCAGGCGAGCCGGCGCCAACGTCCGGCAGAGCCTCCAGCAATGCGGCATACGGCGCGCTGCGCCGCTCAACGCGGAGCGATCGGATGAAAACCGATATTGTCAGGAGCAACAGGCACAGCGACAGCGCGGAAAGGAGCTTGCCATGGGAACGCGACGCAAAGCGTCCTCGGATGGCGGTGAGAATTTTGTGAAATACCGGGCGCATCAAGCCTTCTCGCCTATATCTGGTTTCTGCGGAACCGCCGGTCAGCGATTGCCCATGTTTTTCACGGATTGCAGTATGAGCCTCGACGATTCGAGCAACGGCAGCAGCGCGCCGTATTCGTCAGATGATTCCAGGCTTTCCCTTATGGACTCCGTTTCCGACGCTATCTCTGCCAGCAGGCCGAGCACAGCGTCGCGGTCAGGACGCTCGCGGCGCTTGGGCGCGAGCCCTATGCGTTCAGGGGCGGCATTGTGCCCAGCCAGCCCATAAACCGACCCCGCCATCGGGCACGTGGCGTCATACCCCATCTCCCGCAAGCCCGAGGCCAGCGACGACGAAGATTTCGCCTCCCCGTGCGTGACGAAGAAAGAAGCTTTTTTCCCGAAATTTGAGGCCCAATCCAGCAGGTCTCCCCTGTCGCCGTGCGCGGAAAAACCCCCGAGCGTGTGCAGCTTCGCGCAAACCGCGACGTCTTCCCCCGCGATGCGCAGGTTCTTCTCTCCGTCAACCAGCCTGCGGCCAAGCGTCCCGTGAGCCTGATAGCCGACGAAAAACACGTTGCAGCTCGCGTTCCACAAATTGTGCTT
>JAISQC010000198.1 GCA_031274465.1 Synergistaceae bacterium
GATTTCAAGGCCCTCGAACCTCTCGGACAGGAGCGCCGCCACGCGCCGCATCTGCACAGCTTCCGGGCCTTCGTCTCCGCCTGTGCGGCGGGGCATGCCGACCAGCAGTTTCGAGGCGCGGTAACGCAGGACGATCCCAGCCAGCTCGTCCTGCCAACCTTCGCTCGCCGCGAGCACCGTGACCCCCTGAGCGAACGTCCCGGTTGGGTCGCTCGCCGCCACTCCGATCCTCACCGTCCCGACGTCCAGCGCCACGACCCTGTTCCGGTTTTCGCCTTCAGCCATTTAAAAAATCATTTCCCCACCTGCGCGCGAACGAGCCCTTCCGCCGCCGCAAGGGCCTCCTTCAAGCGGGACGCGTCCTTGCCGCCCCCTTGGCCCATCGATGGCTTCCCCCCCCCGCTGCCGCCCATGAGCTTCGATATCTCCCGAACGAGGTTTCCCGCGTGAACCCCGCGCTTTACGGCCTCCTCGGAAGCCATGCCTATCAGCGAGACGACGCCGCCCTCGACCCCAGCGAGCAGCAGCACCGAATCGGGCTCGGACTGCCTTATCCTGTCGCCGAGAGAGCGCAGCATTTCGCGGGAAGCGCCCTTGAAGCTCCCGGCGATCAGCGCGACGCCGCCGACGCGGACGGCCTTTTCGGCGGCGGCGTGCGCGGCCTTCGTCATGCCTGCAAGCCCTAATTCCTGGTTTCTGCGCTCGAGCGCCTTTTTGTCCTCGGCGAGCGCGCGGGCCTTCGAGACGAGGGATTCGGCGTCGGCCTCCAAAACGTCGCACAGCGAGCGCATCGCGGAAGAGGCGTTCTGAAACATCTCGAGGGCCGGCATCCCGCAGACCGCGACGATCCTTCTGACCCCGGCGCCTATCCCCTCCTCGCGCGCTATCTTGATCAGGCCTATCCGGCCCGTGGAGCTGGCGTGGGTCCCCCCGCAGAGCTCGGCCGAAAAGCCGGGGATCTCGAGGACGCGGACCACATCGCCGTATTTCTCCTCGAAGAGGGCCTTCACCCCGAGCTTCCTCGCTTCGTCGTAGCCCATGACACTCGTTTTTACGGGCATGTCGGCCAGCACCTGTGAATACGCCATGCGCTCGACCTGAGCTATCTGATCCGGGGAGAGCGGGGCGAAATGGTTGTAGTCAAAACGCAGGAAATCCGGCGAGACGAGCGAGCCAGCCTGCCTCACGTGGGGGCCGAGGACGCGGATCAGGGACTCGTGGAGCAGGTGCGTCGCAGTGTGATGCCCTCTGATGGAATCCCTCCTGTTCGAATCGACGGCGGCCTCCACTTTCATGCCGGGCGCCATCCGGCCCTGCGCGAGCCTCCCGCAGTGAACTATGAGGTCCCCGCTCGGGTGCTTGGTGTCCGACACCTCGAAGCGAAATCCGTCCCCGGACAGAACCCCGGTGTCGCCGACCTGCCCGCCCCTTTCCGCGTAAAACGGGGTGCGCGACAGGACTATCTGGGCTTCGGCCCCGCAGTCGATGGAATCCGACAGTGCGCCGCCGACGATGACCGCGAGCACTTCCGCTGCGCCGGAAGTTGCCTCGTAGCCATCGAACGGGGTGGCCCCGAGTTCGTCGGCCAGCTCCGTGTATATGTTTTTCCCCATCACGGCGGAGGCCTGCTTGCTCGACGCCCTGGCGCGATCCCTTTGGCGCTCCATCTCGCGGTCGAAGCCCTCGCGCCGCACCTTGACGCCCGTCTCTTCGGCGATCTCCTCCGTGAGCTCGAGCGGGAAGCCGTAGGTGTCGTGCAGCATGAAGGCGACTTCGCCCGGAAGGTCCGACGACGAGCGCCTGACTTTGCCGAGCTCGCCCTCCAGTATCTCCGTGCCTTGGGCGAGAGTTCGGCCGAAACGCTCCTCCTCGAGCGATATGATCTGCTCTATGGCTGCGCCGTGTTCTTTCAGCTCCCCGTAGCGGCCGCCCATTATTTCGCTCACGACCGGCAGCAGGCCGGTCAAAAACGGGCGGTCGATGCCGATGATCCTCCCGTACCTCACGCTGCGCCGTATGAGCCTGCGCAGGACGTAGCCCGGCCCGTCGTTCGACGGCAGCACCCCGTCCGCTATCATGAAGGCCGACGCCCTCAGGTGGTCTGATATCACGCGGGCCGACAGGTCCCCTTTCTCCGACTCCCCGTAGCGAATCCCGGCGAGCCCGCACGTCCGGGAGATTATCGGCATGAAAAGATCGGTCTCGAAATCCCCCTTGACCCGCTGGACCACTGAAGACAATCGCTCCAGTCCCATGCCGGTGTCGATGTTTTTTTTGGGGAGGGGCGTGAGCGCGCCGGATTCGTCGCGCGAAAACTGCATGAAGACGAGGTTCCATATCTCGAGATACCTGTCGCACGAGCACCCAACCCCGCAATCGGGGCGCCCGCACGAGAACTGCGGCCCCTGGTCGTAGATGATCTCCGAGCACGGGCCGCAGGGGCCGGTCGGCCCGGCCGCCCAAAAGTTGTCGTCCTCGCCAAGGCGCACTATGCGCTCGTCCGGCAGGCCGACGAGGGCTTTCCACATATCGCCCGCCTCGTCGTCGTCGAGATATATCGTTGCGTACATGCGGTCTGGGTCGAGGCCGACGCGCTCGGTGAGAAACTCCCATGCCCACGGTATGGCTTCTTTTTTGAAATAGTCTCCGAAGCTGAAGTTGCCGAGCATCTCGAAAAAGGTGTGATGCCGCGCGGTGCGCCCGACGTTTTCGATGTCGTTCGTCCTTATGCACTTCTGCGCCGTCGTGGCCCTCGTGACTTCGGGAGTCTTGAGCCCCAGGAAGTAGGGCTTGAACGGCACCATGCCGGCCACGGTGAACATCAGCGTGGGGTCGTCCGGCACGAGCGGGAAGCTCGCGTATCTTTTCGAGCCAAGCCCTTCAAAATATGACAAAAACAATTCCCTCAGCTCTTCCGCGCTCCTGTGCCTCATTCTGTCGATGCCCGCCATGTGCAAAACTTCCCCCCGGAAAGAAAATATGTTATAGAATTATATCAGATGCGATAAGCATGGTAATATAGGCGAAGCAATACGGGAGGCAATATTGCCGCGACATCGACGACGGGAGGTTTTGGAGTTGCAAACTGGAGTTTTAGGCTTGAAGGCAACGGAAGACTACGCGATAGCCGACATCGGCCTAGCGAAAGAGGGGCGTGAGCGCATAGACTGGGCATGGCAGTACATGCCTGTGGTCCGCCTCATAGGGGAAAAGGAGGGCGCCGGAGGCAAGCGCCCGCTGGCCGGGCGCACCATGGCGTGCTGCCTCCACCTCGAAGCCAAGACGGCTTGCCTGCTCAAGGTCTTCAAGAATCTTGGCGCTGTCGTCGCGGCGGCCGGAAGCAACCCGCTCTCGACCCAGGACCCAATCTGCGCGGCGCTCGCGGAGGACGGGGTGCACGTCTTCAGCTGGCACGGAATGAGCGCGGCAGAATATGAGGAAAACCTGCACCGCATGATCGCGTGGGCGCCCGACATAATCATAGATGACGGGTGCGACACTGTGGCGCTGATCCACGAGCGCTACCCAGAACTCGCCCCTGGGATACTGGGCGGCTGCGAGGAGACTACTAGCGGGATAAAACGCCTGCGCGCGATGGATTCCGAGGGGATGCTCAAATTCCCCATGCTCGCCGTGAACGACGCTCTGAGCAAGTACCTTTTCGACAACCGCTACGGAACAGGCCAGTCGGTGTGGGACGGGATCGTGCGCACCACAAACTGCGTCGTGGCGGGCAAAAACGTGGTCGTGGCGGGCTACGGCTGGTGCGGAAAAGGCGTAGCCTCTCGCGCTGCCGGGCTTGGGGCGCACGTGATAGTCGTCGAGATAAACCCGCATCGCGCGCTTGAGGCGCACATGGACGGATTCCAGGTCATGGACATGCTCCAGGCTGCGGAAGTCGGGGAAATTTTCGTGACTGTCACGGGCAACACAAAGGTCATCCGAAAAGAGCACTTCGAAAGGATGAGGGACGGCGTACTGCTCTCCAACGCCGGGCATTTCGACGTGGAAGTGTACGTGCCCGATCTCGTTGAGCTGGCGGCGAAAGCGTACGACGCGCGGAACAACGTGCGCACGTACGAGCTCCAGAGCGGGAGGCGACTTCACCTGCTGGCGGAGGGGCGCCTCGTCAACCTGGCCTCCGGCGACGGGCACCCCATCGAGATAATGGACACCAGCTTCGCCACCCAGCTCCTCAGCGCGCTTTACATAGCGGGCGGGGCGAGCCTCAAGCGGGGGCTGCAAAAGGTGCCGGAGTTCATCGACGACATGGTGGCCAAATACAAGGTCGAGGCGCTCGGCATAAAGCTCGAACGGCTCACCCCAGAGCAGGAAAAGTACCTTAAAGTCTGGAGGGAATGAAGTGTCTGTCGTAAGGAACGTGCTGATATGGGATTCAGGCAGGGCCGACGCTGAATACGGAGACATCCGAATCGGCGCAGACGGGCGCATAAAGTCGGTCTCCGCCCCGGGCAAGGGGGAAGGTGAAACGCTGTTCGACGGCAAACTCCGCTGTCTGGCGCTCCCCGGCTTGGTGAACGCCCACACTCATGTGTCCATGACGCTGCTTCGCGGGCTCGGCGAGGAGCTGCCCCTCATGGAGTGGCTGCAGTCGAAGATTTTCCCGGTCGAGGACAGGCTCACTGCCGAAAACATACGCTCCGGCGCGGACCTCGCCATGCTAGAGATGATCTCGGGCGGAGTCACCGCTTTCGCCGACATGTACTATTTCATGAACGAAGTGGCGGAATCGGCGCTCGAAAGCGGGATGAGGGCGGCTCTGTGCCGGGGGCTGATAGGAGACGACGAGCGGAGGATAGCCGAAAACGTGGCGCTCGCCGACGAATACGACGGGCGCGACGGGCGGATCGCCGTGCAGCTTGGGCCGCACGCCCCCTACACGGTCCCTTGGGACGCCCTTAGGAAAATAGCGGACCTGGCGCGCGAGAAGAACCTAGGAGTGCACTTCCACTGGCTTGAGACCAAGGGCGAGCTGGAAACGATCAGGAACGAGCGCCATTCCGAACCGGCGGACTACCTAGAATCGTCCGGGCTGCTCGACGCCCGCGAGCTGATACTCGCGCACTCGGTGTGGTTCCCACCGGAACAGCTGCCGCGCATAACGCGCGACAACGTGACGCTGGTCCACAACCCGAAGAGCAACCTCAAGCTCGGCAGCGGGTATGCCCCATTGAAGGAATTCCTCGCCTCAGGGATCCGAGTCGCCCTCGGCACGGACGGGGCTGCCAGCAACAACAGGCTCGACGTGTGGGGGGAGATGCGCGCAGCGGCGCTCATGCACAAGGGCTACAACCTCGACCCCACTCTGGCCGGGGCGCGGGACGTCCTCAAAATGGCGACGGCGAACGGCGCGCGCGGTATCGGGTTCAAAGACGTCGGCATGATCGAGGCCGGCTATCAGGCCGACCTCATGATTATAGACATGGACAACCCGAGGTACGTTGGATGCGACGGGACGAACGTGCCCGAATTCGTCGTCTATTCAGGGTCGTCGCGCGACGTCCGGGCGACCATAGCCGCCGGAAGGCTGCTGTACAAGGACGGGGAATTCCTGACGCTCGACAGGGAGAGGGTGATGGCCTCGGCGGCCAAGGACCGCCTCGCCATTGCCAAGGCTTGACCTGTAATTTTTGCGGAGGTGCGATTGTGGAATCTGACAAAGTGACGCCGGACTGCCTGGTGTTCGATGTCGATGGGGTGCTGATAGAATCCGGCGATTCGTATCAAGGAGTGATGAGGGCGGTCGTGGAGGACGTGTCGCGGGCGTCGGGCTTCGAGATCGACATGCCCGGATATTCGAAAGAACTCAACTCCGTGTTTAAAAACAACGACTCCTTCAACGACGACTACGACATAATCTGGGCTCTGGCCAATATCGTGGTTTCGCGCAAGGGGAAAAAATTGTCCGAGGCCATGCCGTCTCCCGAGGCACTGGGGAAAATGCTCTCGACGTGCTCGGGCGACTGCGGCGAATGGCTGCCGCGTCATTTCGCCATAAAATACGGAAGGCTCGAAATCAGGGCGCTTGGGCA
Organism: Synergistaceae bacterium; assembly: GCA_031274465.1. Lineage (GTDB taxonomy): Bacteria > Synergistota > Synergistia > Synergistales > Synergistaceae > JAIRKI01. The sequence continues at coordinate 6,054 of JAISQC010000198.1, forward strand.
GGACGCATACTGCGGCGTGAAAAACCCGCCGGGCATGTGGACGCGCGACGTGCCTGCGCTGGAGGCGCGCTGGGAGTCGATGCCGTACCCCGTTTACATATACACCGGGCGCGACTTGAAGGAGTGGCGGCTTGCCGAGATCGTGCTGAAGTGGGAGGGCTTCCCCTTGGACCGCGTGGTCCACGCCGACACAGGCATCAGAAAACCCTCCCCGAAAGGGCTGGAATACATCTGCGGCAGGTTCGGCCACGAACGCCCCCTGTTCCTCGGCGACACGATGGGCGACAGGATGGCCGCATCCGGGTTCGGCAAAGGCTGGTTCGCCGCTATAGGCGACCTCATGCCGGACGCGCCGCTGAGTTTCCCGGACGTCAAAACCGCGCTGTCCAGCCTGATCGGCTGGCGCCCATGAACTGAGGAGGGCGCGATGCGAGGCTATGAAACGCTGCTCCCCAAAACGGACAAACCCCCCGCCAGGGCGAAAGACCCAGGGGTGGTCAACCTTGTGATGTCCGGGGAGGCCGCGTACAACGCGAAAAACGGCGAGCTGGTCTTCCTGCCGGAAGGAGAGCGCAAGCGACGCGAGGTCGCAGACGCGCTCGCGTCTTGCCTGTTCCAACAGTGCGGCCTCCAGCACGTCGGATGCGGCAGCGACGAGGCCGTATTCTCCATAGCTGAAAGATACGTCAGGGATTGGGGTCAGTCCGCCACCGGGTTTTGCTACGACGCGGGCAGGGACGCGCGCATTCTGGCCTGGAACGCGGATCAGGCGTCCGCCGAGTCCAAAGCGGAGCGCGTCATGGACGCGGCCCTCGGCGCGCTTCGCGGGATGGATATCATAAACGGCTCGGTCTTTTCGTTTGCCGAGGAGGTGACGGAAAGCTCGGGCAGGGCGTTCGCGCTCGCGTCCAAATGCGAGCGGGGCGCCGAACGCGCAAGGGGCGGATTTATCTGCGCGTCCTGCGGAACGCTCATGCTGCCGGACTCCCCCATCGGGTTTGCCCCACCGCAGCCAGGCGACGGCGAAGCCGAAGGGCTCATCGAGGATATAAAGACGCCAGGGGCGGACACCATAGCGGAGCTTTGCCAACAGCTCGGCATAAACGCGCGGCGCACGATAAAGGCCATGCTGTACGTGGCTGACGGCGATGGGCACAGGAACGCCGTAGCCGCGTTCGTGCGCGGGGACCGCAACGTCAGCATGAACAAGCTGTCGAAATGGCTGAAGGCGGAGCGCGGGCTGACCGGCCTGCGGACGGCGGACAAGGCGGAGCTCCGCGAGCTCGTCGGTGAAGTGGCGGGCTACTGCGGACCTGTCGGGTTGCCGCTTGGCGTGGTTGTCGTATGCGACAACAGCGTGGCCGGCGCGAAAAACGCCGTAGCCGGCGCCAACCGACCGGGCTATCATAAGAAAAACTGCTGCCACCCGAGGGACTTCGGCCATCATCCGATCACGGACATAGCCCAGATCGCCGCCGGGGCCCAATGCCGCTGCGGGGGCGCATACGAAGCGTGCGAGATTCGGGAATCGGGGAATTTGCGGGTCGTCGATTTGGCGCAAACCCCGTTAGAAAACATCAAAACTCTGTCTTGCCGGGACAAAGACGGCGAGCGCGTCTATCCAGCCGTCTGCTTTGGGGCGCTTTCGACGGAGGGCATCATGCTTGCGGGAAACGAGTGAAACAGATCATGCGGCCGCGTCGTTTGCCGCAGTTGTTCATCTCATCGTCATGGAGGTAAAAGTGATGGCGCGTCTTTCTGGCAAAAAAATCATCCTGTGCTTCCTGGCCGTCGTGGCGGCGTCGCTTGCCTTCTGCGCATCGCCGTCTGCGGCGGAAGAGGAAGAAGACCCACTTCTCGGGGTCCGCGAGGGGTGGTCGTGGCCAGTTGTGGTGACGCCTCCTCCAGACGGATGGGAAAGCGGCGCGGGGCGATCGATAAAATACGCGATGCGAGCCGCCGAACGCGAAATTTCTCTGCGGCGCGAGGGCATAAAGGGCAGGGAAGTCACATTCATGTTTTCGGACATCTCAGAAACGTCGGAGCTGCCGTCCCGCCTCGCCACCTGGCGGGCGATGAAGGTCTCTGTCATAGCCAGCTTCTCGGGCGCCGAATTCAACGAAGAGCTCGCAAAGATGTGCAGGGATGACGGCCCGTCGCTCCTGCTATCCGGCGGAGAGGACACGGCCATCAGATCGCCCGATTCGGGCAGGCCGTATCCGTACATTTTCGCGCTCGACCTCCCCTACTACTCGCGGGCCAACGCGCTCGCGGAGGCCGCGCTGCTCGAACAGCCGGGCCGC
>JAISQC010000201.1 GCA_031274465.1 Synergistaceae bacterium
ATCGGAATGCTCACCTGCGCCATGACGGCTGTTAAGGCGGCGAAAAGGCCGATGAAGCAGATATCTTTCGTGGACAGTTTTATTTTTTTCAAAAAACCTTCACCTCGTATTTCTCGACATCCAGTCGTCGATCAGCCTTCTGGATATGCTTATGGGGGGGGGAATGTCGGGCAGATCGCGGGGCGCGAACCACCTCACGTCGGTGAGCTCGACGCCGTCCGGCCTCGGTTCCCCGCTCTCCCAGTCGGCGCGGAAGCCGAACATCATGGAATTTGGGAAGGGCCACGGCTGGCTGCCGAAGTACGTTATGTTTTTGACGCGCACCTCGGATTCCTCGTATACCTCCCGGTTTACGGCGTCTTCGAGCGTTTCGCCCGGCTCTACGAATCCAGCGAGGACGCTGTAGCGCGTATTAGGAAAATTTACGTTATGCCCCAAAAGCAGCATCCCGTCTTTTTCGACGGCAACTATGACGGCGGACGAGAGCGCGGGATATACTACGTTGCCGCAAGCGCCGCACACCCTTGCGGGGTCGGCCTCGTGGTCGCTCATGACGTTTCCGCACTCGCCGCAAAATTTGTTTTTCACGTACAGGGTTTTCATCTGAAAAGCGGCGCCGGACCGTCGGAACATGCTCTCTTCGCACATCTCGGGCAGCTCTCGCCTTTGTGCGAAAAAATAACCGTCCTGTGGCTGGAAGTCGGTCTTTGCGATCGCCCACAGGTCGCAACCGCTCGACCTCGACACCCGCCCTTGGGCGGACATGGAATCGGCGAGGCGTCCAAGCTCGGCGGCATCGGGCACGCCCGTTTCGCCGGGGCCTATCAGTATCCTCCCTTCCGGCGAGTTGTCGAATATGAACAGTTTGGGGTTGGCGTTCGGTTTATCAGATGTTGCGGAGCTCATGCTTCAATATCCTCCCGAGGCTGTCGGCCGGCAGTTCCTGAAGTATCTTCGCCGCCCGCGGCGCTTTGTAGTTCGGCAGCATGCTCCGGGCGTACATCACTATGTCGCGGGGCCGCAGCGCGCTTCCGTTTTTCAGGACGACATAGGCTTTCGCGTATTCGCCCTTCGCCCCTCTCGGTATGCCTATGACAGCCGCTTCGGCTATCTGCGGATGCCCTTTCAGCACCGCTTCGATCTCCGCTGGGTACACTGGCATGCCCTCGACCGTGATCACGTCTACCGCCGGGGAAACGATCATTATGTATCCGTCCTCGTCTATCTTCACTATGTCCTGCGTGTCGAACCATCCATCCCGGAACCTCTCCGACGTGGTGGCGGGTGACCTGTAGTAGCCGCTCGTGATCGCGCCGCCACGAATCCACAGCCTGCCTTCGGCGTCAAACGGCAGGTTGTTGCCTTCGGCGTCAACCACCTTTGCGTCGAAGCAGGGCAATATCTTGCCCGACGTGCCGGGTTTTATCGCGCTCTGTGACTGGGTGACCGCAAGCACGCTCGAAGCCTCGGTGAGGCCGTATCCGGCGAGCGGCTCGACGCCGAATATCTCCCTCGCCCTGCGGGCTATTCCGGGCATGAGCGCGCCGCCTCCGCAAAAGACGAGCTTTATCCTCGACATCGGGGTTATGTTCCTCTCCCCCCCGAGAAGTATGCTGAGCATTATCGGAACGGCCGGTATGATGGTCACTTCCGCCGAGCGGATGGCGGAGAGCGCGTTTTTCGGGGGGGTGAACGATGAAAGCAGCACCTGCCTCATCCCCGCCGCAAGGGGCATTATGCCCCCCACCACGAACCCCAGCGAATGATAGTTGGGTATCGCGTTCAGTATGACGTCGTCCTCATCCATGCCGGGGATGGCTTCGAGAATGGAGGAGAGCAGGGTGATGATATTGTCGTGCGTTATCGGAACGGCTTTGACCTGGCCTCCCGCCCCGCTGGTGTGAAAGAGGGCCGCGATGTCGCCTGTGTCCGGGGCACCGTGCAGCCCGTCCATCGGCGGTATTGCGTCGCCGAGGTCGGCGCTTGAAACTGGCGTGCCCGATTCCCTTATCATGTCCGAGACGCATTCGATCTCCTTGCTCACGACAGCGCCGAAAACATCCACGCTCTTGAGGTATTCAAAGAGTGGGGGGTATTTGAGCTGCGGGTTGACCGGGACCACCGCGCCGCCCAGCCGCCACGCCGCGATGCAGCTTGCGAGCAGCAGCGGGCTGTTTGGCATGACGAGCGCGAGCCTCTGGCCGGGCGAAAAGCCGCTTTTAGCCAAGTTTTCCTCGCATTCCTCCGCCATCTCGTGAAGGGTGCCACGGGACCACCATTCGCCGCGCCACCAGAAGCAGGGTTCCGTCGGAGATGTGGCGAACCCCTGCCAGATCATCGCGTCAAGCCGGTTGTTCATAGGAAAAGCGCCAGATAAGCGCCCCATGCCGAAGCGAAGGGCAGCAGGTTTTCGGGTATGTCGTATCGTGCGTGGTAGAGGCCGTATTCCATCCCAGTGCCTAGGAACATCAAGCAGGACGGTATCCTTTCGGCGAAATAGCAAAAATCCTCCCCGACAAGGAGAGGATTTTTCAGCACCGACATCGCTTCGCTTCCGATAAGAGCGGTTCCGATTTTGAAAATGCGCGACACGAGCTCTTCATTGTTTAAAACCTGCCCATAATCCAGAGTGTATTCGACCGACGCGGCGACATGGGCTATGTGAGCCATTCCCCGCACCACGTCCTCGATGCGCCGCTTCAGGTATCGATGAAGCTCGCGGTCAGTGGTGCGGAGCGTCCCCCACAGATCCACCTCTTCGGCTATCACGTTATAGACTTCGGCCGCGTCGATGCGCCCGAACGATAGCACGGCGGTCTTCTGCGGATCGACCTCCCTCGTCAGGATGGATTGAAGCGCCACTTGGATCAGCGCGGAGAGGTACAGCGGGTCGGCGGTCAGGTGCGGCGTCGAGCCGTGCCCGCCCTCGCCGGACAGGCCGATGTGAAGCTTGTTCGTGAATGAGGTCACGCCGCCCTTGTTGGTGAAAACCTGGCCGTAGGGGAGATAGGGGACCCAGTGGACGCACAGCATTTTCTCGATGTTGAATTTTTCCTGCAGCCCAGCGTCGATGAGGTACCTCGATCCGCCCTTGCCCTCATCGGCGGGCTGGAAGATGAACACCACCGGGTGCCTGAGCTGCGCGCGGTGATCCGAGAGCAGCATTGCCGTCCCGAGAAGCGAGGCCATGTGCGCGTCGTGACCTTGGACGTGGGACACCCTCTCGTCGTATGAGCTGAAAGGCAGGCCCGTGTCCTCGCGCACCTCTACAGCGTCGAGCTCGGCACGGAAGGCCAGCGCGCCGCCGGCCAAGTCGCCCCCGACCTTGCCGATGACGCAGGTCGAAAGGCCGAATCCCTTGGTCACTTCCATTCCCGGCATGGATGACAGCAACCCCTCGATCTTGTTCGAGGTCATGTGCTCCTCCATGCCGATCTCGGGAAACTGATGGAAGCTCCTGCGCCACTCCACCAGATCGAGCGCGATTCCCTCCGCCTCCGCGAGAAGCTTTGCCCCGGTTTGAGCCGATGCTTCGAAATCAAGAGACCGCATGGACCTCGCCCTATCCCTCAAGCCATTGCCTGAACGAATCCGGCGAGCTCCAAGGCTCGAGCCTCATCGAAGACGAGAGTATTCTTCCCTTGCACCATCCGTCGATGCCCGACGCCTTTCCCTCCGGGCTTTCTTTCATCTCCCAGCACTCGTTTCCAGGGTCTTTTGGCTCCAGCGCGAGGTTAGGCGACGAATACCCCCACATCCATTCCTGAAATCCGGATAACAGAGGGTTCAATTTTCTGCGGAATGCCACTAATTTTTGCGGGATCCCCGGGGTACCCGACCTGTAGGCGCTGTCGTAAGGCAGTATGCCGAACCCACGTCCGGCGCTGCCCTCCATGTGCTCAGGCGGAAGGATTATCCTGTCTCCGAGTATTGGGGCCGAGCCTCCCTCGGCCAGCACGAAGGAATTTCCGTTGGAGGCCCTGTTCAGCATTGTCTTGAGATAGATGTTGCTGAAAAATTTGGGCAATGCCAGATATGCGGGCCCATGGGGCAGGTAGACGCCGTGTATCGGCACGTTGTGTATTATGTTGCCATCGAGGGGGACCTCGATGACATTGCATCCCAGCGCGCGGATCAAGTGTTCGGTCCCGTCGCCTCCGAGCGA
>JAISQC010000267.1 GCA_031274465.1 Synergistaceae bacterium
TAATTCATGCAATGGCATTTCTGCCATGGCTTTCTCAACTTGGCTTATGATTGCTTCCTTGGATTCAAGGCTCATCGCGTCACGCAAATCCGCAAATTTTTTTGTCATATCCGTTCACCTCCCATGCCTATCATATTCGTAGCTATGAGACGGGCGATCAGCAATAATAATTGATTCGGCGGACAGAGTTTTACCCCTCCCGCAGTTTTTCCGTTATTTCAGCTCAAAGCCAGAATATCGCCCTCGTCGAGACCTGTACACTCCTCAATTGTTTCGACAGGAATACCTTTGGCGAGCATTTTTCGTGCGACTTCCATTTTGCCTTCTTCTTTTATATCCTCAATCGCCAATTTCCGCTGGACCTCGCTCATAGGCACCCACTGCATGTAAAATTCCCTCCTCAGTTCCGCGCTTATATCGCCGCTTCTCACGTTAAGAATATTGCCGATGAATTTCATGATAAACCTTCTGCGCTTCATATCATAATCCCGCTCGCGCAGGATGTTCAATAGCTCTCGCACATATTTCTCGCGGTTCGGGGCTTTGCCTTTGGCGGCTATCATCATCCGCGCCCCGAGAACCACCGGCGCGAACGCGCGCCCGTCCCGCCTCAATTCTTCGATGTCGTGGCTAAGGATATGGTACGTATTGTACCTGAACGACAGTTCCACACCGTAGCAGGAGTACAGATATTCGTTCCTGTCCTTCGCGCCTCCGGTGAATATGGCTAGCGCCGTTATCTTTTCCTTGAAACTGTCGCTCATGCGGTAGAATGTCTGGAAAACCCTCAAGGCAAACTCTTCGTCGTCCTCGTGCTGTTGTTCCACAAACAGGCCGACTTTTCTCGATTCGCCGCCCATGACCGGCACGGAAAAACACAAATCGGTTATCCTCATTCCTTTGTCGCCCTCGGAATCCAGGACAGGGAATGCGTCCATTGCCTTCGCTATTTCCCTGGACGCATCACGATCCTTGGCAAGATCGGGCAAAAAGAAAGCTATCGCATCGTCTATTCCATCAGAAAGCACCCGCTTCCATGCCGCGTCGATGTAATGTCCCTTTGTGTTTTGTTCGCCGTCCGGCTGTGAAATGTCCATGATAATCGCCTCCTTTCCCGGGCATTATACCAAGCCCCCAGTTATTTTGCCTCGCCTCTTTGGGGGAGGGGGACAGGATGGCGGTGGTGGGGGTGCCTAGATGCGCGCAAGCACTCCCTCATTCGCAACGCGACAGCCCCTTCGAGGGGGCTGTCGCAGTTTGCCTTATCTTTTATTTTGCCTTCAGCGGTATTTTTCCTGGAAGCCTTTTACCGCGTCGAACGCTTTCCCGGACAGGGCGTGGTAAACGGTCCTCCACGTCTGGTACGCGTCCTCGTAGCGCGACGCTATGTCGGGGTTCGGCTCGTAGCGCTTGGTCACGTTGACCATGTTGTCGGCAGCCTCTTCGAAGTTCTTGTAAACGCCGACTCCGACCGCGGCTACCATGGCGCAGCCGAGCGCGGTCGCTTCCTCCTGCGCGACGGTTTCGCAGGGCCTGTTGTAAATATCGGCCTGCATCTGGCACCAGTACTCGGAACGGGAGATGCCGCCCGTCAGGCGCACCACGTTGTATTCGGGGACGTTGCCAGCCACCATGGCGTCGAGCATGTCGCGTATGTCGAAACAGATGCCCTCCATGACAGCCCTGACCAGATCGTTGCGGGTGTGGGCGAACGTCATCCCCACGAAGGTGGCCCTTGCGTTGGCCTCGTAGTTTGGAGTGTTGGCGCCCTGCAGATATGGGAGGAAGAAGCACCCGTTGGCGCCGGGCACCGACTTTTTGGAGGAAGTGGTCATAAAATCATACACTTCCAGCCCGAGGTATTTCGCCGCCAGCTCCTCGACGTCGCAGAACTCGCCCTTGAACCATTTGAACGCGCTTCCTGCCGAATTCGCCTGGCCTTCCATGACCCATGCGCCGTCCGGAGTGCCGAGGACGTAACATTTCTTCGCCGGGTCCCGCAGGAGCTTCTTCGATTTGCCCGCAGTGATGCCGGCCGTGCTTCCGCTGGCATACCCGATGCCCTCCCTGACGCAGCCGCAGCCAAGGCATCCCGACTGCTGGTCGCCCGTGCCCATGACCAAGGGGGTGCCGACCGCGAGCCCCGTCTTTTCGGCCACAAAGGGCGTGACCTGGCCTATCACTTCGCCGCTCTTGCGCAGTGGGGCCAATTTTTTGTAATCGACCCCGAAGACGTCGCAGAGCTTCTGGCTGTACTGGAAGTTCTCGTCGTTCAGCTGGAGCCACGGAGTGTCGTTGAAATCGTCGTAATAATCGTCGGCGCCATAGGCCTTCGTCAAGAGGCCCATCATGGTGTGGATTCTCGTCGCGTTTTCGTAGGCTTCGGGCATGTTCTTTTTTACCCACTGCAGCTTCCCGGACGGGAAGACGCCGCCAAGGGGCATCCCGCAGATATCGTACAGTTCGTCCGGCGTCATGCCGCGGGCTTTCAGTTGATCGACCATCGAGGGCAGCATTTCAGCGCTCCTGAGGTCCTGCCAGATGATGATCGGGGTCGTGAAATTGCCTTCCTTGTCCCTGGTCACCATCGTGCATCGGAACATGTCGAAACTTACGCCCGCCACTTCCTCAGGGTCGATGCCGCTTTTTTTGATGGCGATCTTGGTCGTCTCGTAGAGGTTTTCTATCAGCGTCGGCCCGTCGCACTCCACCCGCCCAACCCCGGGATACGTCAGCGGGTTCATGATTTGCCCCAGCCCGACCAGGTTGCCCTTGAAATCGAAAATGACCGTCCTGCTGCTTGTGGTGCCGCAATCAACGCCTATCAGATATTTTTTGTCCTTCATATTTTCCCCTCCCATACTATGTGTATATACTAACGCCAGTGGTATGACATGGAACGCTTTTCATGCCGCATCTATTGACTTTGTCGCTATTACGTCTACATCGGTTCCCGCAACGTTTTTTACTATTACGTCTCCGATTTTCACAGGGGCACTTACGGCAATTCCTTTCAGGGAAGCAATACAATCGAAAATTTTGTCTTTTTTAATACTTTCCTTCGTTTTCACCGATAGAATCGGAATCTCACCGTCTACGACCCTCACTATGGATGTAACGATCCGCCTCGGATCCACGACCTCCTTTTCCGCGTATTTCTTGCCGCGAGCACAAGAATAACCGGCCACTTCCGTCACGATGCCATTTTCCAGCGCGACGGAAACGCTGCAACCCATCGGGCATACGATGCAAGTCAACGTTGTAATCACATGAGCTCTACTCCTTTTCCACCTTTACGGTTATTTCCTTCAAGTCATCGCGCTTGGCAAGATCGGATTTTTTAAGCGTGACCTCCTCCATCTCTCCCGGAGTGAGTATCATTTTTTTGCTGCTTTGAACCTTGTCGCCGTCGAAATAAACGTTGAGGCAGTGCCCCCTGTAGACGTCGCGGACCCTGAATCTGATTTTGACGGTCCCTTCCGCCCTCTGCGGGTCGATAGTCCTTGGCACCGTATACGTCACGCCGTCGGCGGCCTTCACGGAAATTTGCCGCCCCGGGGCGGTGCGGGGTCCCCTCACGTGGCGCGCCGCGTTTTTGCCAGCGATCGCCGCCTCCTCGGAGACATAATCGACCAGGTCGTGGACGTGTAGGGCGTTGCCGCACGCGAACACGCCCGGCGCGCTCGTCTCGAAGATGTCGTTCACTATTGGGCTGTTAGTCACTGGGTCCATCGCGAGGTTTATCTTTTGCGACAGCTCGTTTTCCGGGATCAAGCCGACGGAGAGCAACAGCGTGTCGCAGGCGTAATATTCTTCCGTCCCCTCGATAGGCGCCCTGTTGCCGTCAACTTGCGCTATCGACACGCCTTCCACTCGGGTCCGCCCCTTTATGTCTACGACGGTGTGGCTCAGTTTCAGCGGAATCCCAAAATCGTCGAGGCATTGGACGATATTCCTCTTGAGTCCGCTCGAGTAAGGCATTATCTCGGCCACCGCCTTTACGACGGCCCCTTCGAGCGTCAGGCGGCGGGCCATGATGAGGCCGATGTCCCCCGAGCCTAGGATGACTATCTCCTTTCCGGGCATGTAGCCTTCTATGTTGATCAGGCGCTGCGCGGTGCCGGCGGAGTATATGCCTGCCGGCCTGTAGCCCGGGATGCTCAAGGCCCCTCTCGGGCGCTCCCTGCATCCCATCGCGAGTATCACGGACTCCGCTTTGATCTCGGTCAGCCCGTCTGAGGAATTCATGACGGTGATTTCCTTGCGCTCGTTTATGTCGAGCACCATGGTGTTCAGCATGCATCTGATGCCGAGCCGGTCCACCTCATCGACGAACCGCGCGGCATATTCGGGCCCGGTCAGTTCCTCGTTGAACGTGTGAAGGCCGAATCCGTTGTGGATGCATTGATTCAATATCCCGCCGAGCCTGTTGTCGCGGTCTATGATCAACACGCCGTCAACGCCATGTTTCTTTGCGGCCGCCGCTGCGGCCAGCCCCGCAGGGCCTCCGCCGATAACCGCTATCTCACAGGTTTCCATCGCGCGCCTCGTTTCCGCCCGTCCGCTTTGGGGCAGTGATCAGCCGCTTCATGAATGAATCGAAGCTTTGTCCGTCATTTGTCGCATTCCGTTACCATCCATGAGCCGGAGCCCTTTTTCGTCACGTCGGACATTTTTATTCCAAGCTCCCTTGAAAGTATGGCCATCACCTTAGGCGTGCAGAAACCGCCCTGACAGCGGCCCATGCCAGCCCTCGTCCGCCTCTTTACGGAATCGAGCGACCTCGCGCCGAGGGGCCTGTGGATGGCGTCCAATATCTCGCCCTCGGTTATAGTCTCGCATCGGCACACGACGTTGCCGTAGCGCGGCGCCTCGCGGACGAGCGCCTTCTTTTCCTCCCGCGTCAGATGGTCGAATCTGGTCACGCCCCTGCGTTTGGAGATGAAACGGTCCTTTTTGGGCAGGGACATCTTTTCCGCGATGATTTCCGACAGCATCTCGCCGATGGCGGGGGAGCAGGTGAGGCCCGGAGACTCTATGCCGGCCGCGTCAAAAAAGCGCTCGGCGTCCGGCGGCTCGCCTATGATGAAGTCATGGCGGTCCTCATGGGGCCTAAGCCCCGAGAAGGAGTTGATTACTTTGTTGAGGGGCAGCGGGACCTTGCAGAGATGGTTTGCCCTGACCTTGTCCGCCAGGTCGTCCAAAACGGCCTTCGTCGTGTTCACGGCCTCTTTGTCCTCGACGTCGTTCGCGCTCGGGCCAACGTACAAGTTCCCGTGGATCGTCGGCGCCGTCAGAACGCCCTTGCCCATGGCGCCCGGCAGGGGGAACACGGACGTCCTGAAAATATCTCCCAATATCTTGTCGAATAAGAGGTATTCGCCCTTTCTCGCGGTGATCCTTATCTTGTCCCCGCTCACCATGTTGTGGAACTTATCCGCGTAAACGCCTGCCGCGTTCACGACGGCCACAGCCGATATGTCGCCCCGGTTCGTCCTGACCCTGTAGCCGGTGCCGGTTTTTTCGACGCTCAGCGCCTCTGTTTCTAAACGAAATTCGACTCCGTTGATGTTCGCGTTTTCAGCCATCGCTATCGCAAGGTTGAACGGGCAGATGACGCCCCCCGTCGGAGCGTATAGGGCCGCAACCGTTTTATCCGTGAGGTTTGGCTCCATCTCCAGCACTTCGCCGCGCTCCAATATCCTGACGCCCGGGACGCCGTTTTTTATCCCCTGGTCCAGAAGCGCGTCGAGCTTGTCCCTTTCATTCTCGTTGGTGCAGACCACGAGGGCCCCGTTCATTTTTACCGGGAAGTCCAATTCTTCGGCTTTCTCCCACATGAGCCTGTTTCCCACCGTATTGAGTTGGGCCATGAGCGACCCGGGCTTGGCGTCAAAGCCGGAGTGGATGACGCCGCTGTTTCCCTTGGAGGTTCCGGACGCCACGTCGTCGCCTTTTTCTATCACGCAAGCGCTCACCTGAAATTTCGACAGTTCCCTTGCGATGCAGCAGCCCGTAACCCCAGCTCCGATTATCACGACTTCGTATGTATTGCTTATGTCGTCCACTCCTCCCTCCCCAATATCCATAACTCATAGACCGTTCGGGCGGTCCGAGGCGATCATGCAAGCGACTTTCGGCAAACGCGCCAACCGGCGCCCATCCGTGCCGCCGCGCGAAGCCACGCCATGCCTCAAGAAATGGCGCGCCCGGATGATTTTTCTGATCAGAACACAGTTAATGTAAGGCAAGCGAGCAAATCAACGATAAACTATAAACAACAAAGAACATTCAAACAGTATTTCATATCGGTGAATCGCCGAAACAAACGCACATCCGACGATTCACCGCAAAAATTTAAGGAGGATCAGCCTTTCAGCTCGAAAATGCCGGTTTTGCCCTCCTGATAATATCCCCATTCGTTCAGCGCGACGCGCAGCTCTTCGTGCTCTTTGGCGGCTTCGTCGGCTTTCTGCCCTTTCACTGCGGCGTCTATCGCCTGCCTGAAGGACTTCGCGCCGGCGCGGGGGCCCATCGGGTGGGCATGGATGCCGGCGCCGCTTGCGATGATGACGTCTATCCCAAACTTGTTGACCACGTCTTCGACATGCCCTTGGGTCGTGCCGCCGCCAGGCATCGGAAATATCGGCTTTATGTCCCCCAGTTTTGATAACATTTTATAACCACTATCCACAAATGTATCCATCAGCATCGGGAACTTTCCGTAAGGGGTGAGCGAGATCACCATATCGACCCCGGCCAGCCTGGGCAGCTTGGCGCCTATCAGCGCGGCGCTCATCCCGGACCACGGGGACTCGTAGACTGAGCCGGTATAGTCCGAGTGCCCGAGGATCGGGACATTTATGGACTTGTCCTCCGCGAGCAT
>JAISQC010000036.1 GCA_031274465.1 Synergistaceae bacterium
CGCGGGTACGACCTCGCCCTTCGCTAAGGTAAAGGGCGGCTCGTCCTGGAATGTTTTATTCCTTATCAGATATTTTCCCGAAGTCTTTGCCGGTTGAAGAGACAAGTCCGGGTCGTCATTGGCGATGACATAAAATTCCGGCTTGCCGAACGCACGGTACTCCGGCAGCGACTCCAGACCGCCCTTTTCGATATAGCCGAGTGAACTTCCGTCCTCCGGGTCGAAAAGTTCAACCCATTTATCCCCGTACTTACCAGATACAGGCCCCGCCGCGACGTGATTGCCGTAGACGACGGAACCCTGTATGGACGCGCCTTCCTCCGTAAATTCGAAGTCCCTCCCGTATTCGCCCTCGATAGGTTTATACGCGCTCGGAATGTTCAAAATGAACAGTTCTTCCTCGACCACACAAAAATTTTCTTTTCCCGATTGCGCCGCGAACGCCGGAATCACGGCAAACGTCAGAAGGAGCGCCGCCGTCCACAAATACAATTTGTACTTTGTCCTCATTATCTGCTATTGCCTCGCTTTCCGCTGAATGTAGGTACCGTCGAAATGAAACCCGACGCCCGTTCCCTCAAAAGCAAACAGCCCTTATATATGAAATAAAATAATTTTGAGTGAGGGCTAATTCATGTAACCGCAAAAAAGCGATTTTACCAGCGGTTACCGGAACGACTCAAAAATTATAGCGCAAAAATACATTTTTTGTACAGGATAGTTATATATAATACCCATAAGGTCCTCGATGAGACCGGGGAGGTTTAAGCATGAGACATAAGACGAGCCCAGGCATCCAAACTTTTCTCGCGTTTCTGCTCTCGGCGGTTTTCGCGGCAGGGCTTTTCTACCGCTTGAGCGCGGGCGAAGGGTTAAAGATGAACACGCGGTCACGGGAAAGCATCGCGATGGATACGGTTGTTCGCGTCTCCGTAACTTCGGACAAAACGCCGGAGGAACTCGACGGAATACTCGACGGCGTGTTCGAGCTGATAGAGCGCCTGGACGGAAAACTTTCCATGCACAACGCCACATCCGAGATCTCCCTGGTCAACGCGAACGCCGGGCGGGAGGCTGTGCGCGTCTCCCCAGAAACCGCGGAGGTTTTGCGCTCCGCACTTGAGATCACACGGCTGACGGACGGAGCTTTCGACCCGACGATAGGTCCGGTCACAGCTCTCTGGCAAGCAGGCGACGCAAAAAAAACCAGGCATGAACTCCCCAGCGATAGTGAAATTCTGGAAGCGCTGTCGCTCGTGGACGGAAAATCGCTGAAGGAGACCGCGCCGAACGAGTTTTACCTGGCGAGGGAGGGGATGAGACTCGACCTCGGAGGCATAGCCAAGGGCTACGTATCCGCCGCGGTTCGAAATTTCCTCGAGTCCGCCGGAGTGGAATCAGCTCTGATCGACCTCGGCGGCAACGTGCTGGCAGTCGGAAGCAGGCCGAACGGAGAACCGTGGCGGATAGGGGTGCAGCACCCGCTCCAGTCTCGCGGAGCCCCGATCTGCTCCATGTCCGTCGAGAACGCATCGGTGATAACGGCGGGCGTCTACGAGAGATTTGTGGAGATAGGCGGAAAAAGATACACGCACATATTCGATCCACGCACCGGACGCCCTATCGAGGGGAATCTGCTCTCAGTATCTGTCGTGGCAGCCGATCCGACCATTGGCGACGCTCTTTCCACCGCGTTCATGGTGATGGGCGAAAATCGGTCGAAACTGCTGCTAAAAGAGCTGCCCGGAGTCGAGACTGTCTTCGTATCGGACAAGGGCTCGACTCCGACAGTTACGGCTACCGGCGGGATAATTGGTCTCAAAGTGCTAAATCGCGCATCTGTCAATGCGGAGCGCCATGAAGAGCAAAGATAAGGCCCTTTACCTTGCCATCCTGTTTTTTACGGCGATAGTCTGGATGATCACAGCCATCTCTGGCGGCGGGGCCGGGGAATTCTTCCTCGAAATAACCGCGGATGGCAAATCGATCAAGAGCGTAGAACTTTCGGGCATCGAGCCCGGTGCGTCGATAACGCTTCACGAGGGCGGAGGAATGAACGAACTGTTGATTTCCGGGAATGCCGTGCGGATGATATCCTCGGACTGCCCCGGCGGGGATTGTCTTAAAATGGCGCCGCTCGTCTCGGAGCGCGGCGCTATAGTCTGTCTTCCTCACAGGCTCGTCATAAAACTCAGGCGAAAGGACGAGGACAGGAATAGCGGCGGGATCGATGCGATCTCGTACTGAGAAAACCGCGATCCTGGCGCTCTTTTCCGCACTAGCCCTCGCGGCGGGCATGATCGAGAGCTGGTTTCCGCTTCCATTCCCCGGGGTGAGACTGGGACTCGCGAACGTCTTCCCTCTTCTCGCGCTCATCATCTTCGGCGCGGGCGAGGCTGTCGCGGTTGCGGCTGTCAGGCTGTGCATGTCCTTCCTTCTCGCCGGCAATCCGTTTGCGCTCGCCTGCAGCATCGGCGGCCTTTTGTGCTCTCTTCCCCTTTCGATACTGCTCTATAAAAAATTCGGGACCGATTTGAGCGTCACGGCTATAAGCGCGGCGTCGGCCACAGCCTTCAACGCGGGGCAAATTGCCGTAGTCGCGGCGCTGACTTCCGAACCGGCGATCCTGGCCTACGCGCCTGTCATCCTCTCGGTCGGCGCCGTAACCGGAATATCTGTGGGATATCTTGCGGACAAAATACGCAATAGGCTTTCTTTAGAAAAGCGGGCGCTTCCAACGAAGGAAACGCCCGCTTCCAAATAACGCAGTGTTGCGGGAGCCGGTCGTCACGCGCTTTTTTTGTCTTCCTCCAGGTTCGGGATTATATATCCGATGCTCTTCGTCGGGCACTTCGCGACGCACGCGCCGCAATTCGTGCATTTCGACGCGTCCACGAAGGCGAGGTTCTTGTCGACCGTAATCGCCCCCGCCGGGCAGGTCTTCGCGCAGAGACCGCAGCCGATGCAGCCGACGGAACAGACTTTCTTGACGTCCGGCCCACGCCAGTTCGAGTTACATACTACCTGAACGTTGGATGTCCTGGGTATCAGCTTCAGGACGGACTTTGGACAGTTCGCGACGCAGGTGCCGCATCCGATACATTTCTCCGGGTCGGCAAAAGCCAGCCCGTCCACTATGGACATGGCGCCGAATACGCAGACCTTGACGCAGGTTCCGAGCCCAATACAGCCAAACGGACAGGCGTTGGGCGAGCCACCCGGCACGATGACGGCCGACCGGCAGTCCTTTATTCCATCGTATATAGCGTTGCGCTTCGAGAACTCAGACGAACCCTTACACTTCAAAAAGGCCCTTACCGGGACGGCCGCCTCACTTTCGACCCCCATTATCCCGGCGATTCCCTTCGCTAGTTCCGCTCCGCCCGCGGCGCAGAGGTTCGTTTTGGCGCCGCCGTTAACCACGCCGTCCGCATAGCCGTCACAGCCTGGATAGCCGCAGCCGCCGCAGTTTGCGCCGGGCAATATCTCGCGTATTTGGGCCACTCTCTCATCGATCTTCACGAAAAATTTTATCGAGGCAAACGCCAGAAGCGCCCCGAAGGCGAGACCAAGCGCGCCCAGTATCAGCACAGGGTATAAGACGCCCGCTAAGGATATCATCACAAGTCAGCCCCCTTACTTTATTATGCCCGTGAAGCCCATGAAGGCTATGGACATCAACCCAGCGGTGACGAGCGCGATGGGCAGGCCCTGAAGGCATTTCGGCACGTTAGTGTTGCGGTCGATGCGTTCGCGGATTCCCGCCATAAGAATTATGGCAAGCAGAAAACCCGTCGCAGACCCGAACGCGTTCACTATCGACTCTATCAGGCCGTAATTTTCGTTCATGTTGATGACTGCCACGCCAAGAACGGCGCAGTTCGTCGTGATGAGGGGCAGGAAGATGCCCAGAGACTTATAGAGAACCGGGTTGATCTTCTTGAGCGCCAACTCGACAAACTGAACGAGCGCGGCGATTATCAGAATGAACGACAGAGTGTACAGAAACTCCAGCCGAAGCGGCACGAGCACCATGTTGTACGCAAGCCACGTCATTATGGACGCCAGCACGATCACGAATATGACGGCCACGCCCATGCCCTTTGCCGTATCCGTCTTCGTCGAGACCCCAAGGAAAGGGCAGCAGCCCAGGAAACGGGACAGCAGGATGTTATTTACGAATATCGAGCCGATAAAAAGCATCAAAAGGCTCATCTGGCGTCGCCTCCGGACAGGTTCAAAGCAGTCTCATGCGACGCCGGAGCAGCTTCGTCCTTTTTGTCGAACCCGACGCAGAACGCGGACGCCCCGCACGCGGCGCACCCTTCGCTGACCTCCGGCGCGGCGAGTCCCTTACGCTCAGCCAGCCAGCTCTGGCAGCGACGGAAGAGGGCCATGAAGATGCCCAGCGCTATAAAACCTCCCGGCGCCAGAATGACCAGCAATGCCGGCTGAAAGCCGGCGGGCGTGACGTTCACGTCGAAAATCGACCCGTTTCCCAGGATCTCGCGCACCGCCCCAAGAGCCGTCAGGGCAATCGTGAAACCCAGCCCCATGCCGATGCCGTCGAAGAACGAGTCGACGACCCCGTTTTTGAAGGCAAACGCCTCAGACCGAGCGAGTATTATGCAGTTTACCACGATGAGCGGTATGAATATGCCAAGAGCCTTGTCGAGCGCAGGGGCGAAGCCCGAGATCAGCAACTGCACGACCGTCACGAA
>JAISQC010000052.1 GCA_031274465.1 Synergistaceae bacterium
CCCTCGGTTACCGCATCGGGAATTCCAGTGCGCGGGGGGTCGAGCACTATCGCGTCGTAGGACCCTCTCTTCAAGCTGTCGGTGTCCGACATGAACCTCTCGGCCGCCTGGACGAACACTCGGACATTGCCGATGCCGTTTTGCTCCATATTCCCTTTCATAAGGCGCGCCGCAGGCCTCCATTCCTCTACCGCATCGACTCGCTCGGCGGAGGACGCAAGATACGCCGTGAGGCTTCCGACGCCGCTGTAAAGCTCGAGGACGGAGGACGGCCCGCAACTTTTGACGATTTCAGCCGCGCGCGAGAAAATCCGCTCGGCTTGCTGGGCGTTTATCTGAAAAAATGAGGATATGTCGAGATCGAAACTGTAGTTGCCCATTTTAGCGGCGATGTATTTGCCGCCGCAAATCGATTTGAACTCCGGGCCCCAGACGAAATTATCCCTGGATGTCTTGACGTTCAGGACGGCGCCGGTCAGGTTGGGGATCCCACTCATGATGTTCTGATGAATGTTTTTCAAAGCCCCGAATTCCCTGCGGTTAAATTCACGAGCCGCCACCACTCCGGCGAGCGCGCTTCCTCCAGCGCCGCCGGAACGCGCCGCTATCGCGCGTATATCGCCGGACGCGGAGCTTTCCTCGTACCCTTTGAGGCCGATTCGTCCGTGTTCCGAAATCATGCTGGAAACGATGCTCTCAAGGGACGGTTCGAGCACAGGGCATTTTTCAAACGGCACTATTTTATGGCTGCGCCGCTCGTAATAGCCGGTAAATTTCCCGACCGGCAGGATCGCCTTGTTCCTATAGCCCCACTCTTTGGCGGAAGGCTCACAATGCAAGCCGCCGGGCAGCTCTATCCCCCCGATCCTGCGCATCGCGTCTGCCAGAATCGAACGCTTCATACCCATCTGCGCGGGGTACGAGGCGTGCTGCAGGCGGCAGCCGCCGCACGAACCGAAGCTGGGGCATCTCGGCGCCACCCGGTCCGGCGAGGCGGAGAGTATGTCAACCACCGCCGCAGCGGCGTATTTTTTGCTGACGCGGGCTATCCGGCAGACAACGCGTTCCCCGGGCAGGGACCCCGGCACAAATACGACGAAATTTTTCCCGCCGCCCGACTCGAGCCGCGCTATGCCCTCCCCTTCGCTGTTGACAGACGATATATCGACTGTGACAATCTCTCCCGGGTTCATTCAAACGCCGCCTTTCGATCATGCAGAACACGGGCCCCGCCCATGCGGTGAACGGGGCCCGGTATCCGAGACATTTTAATTCTGTTCCTTCATCATCCTGTAGCCCTCATCGAAAGCCCGGCTGTTCAGTTCCTCGGTGCCAGGCGGCACGTTCTCGAGGATCGTGTTCCTGATGGACTCGGGTTTTACGAGCCCATTGTTTTCCAGAACCCGCGCTACCGTTCCAAGCGCCACCATATTCGTCACTATTTCGCGCCCAAGGACCTCACGCGCCGTTTTGACTATCGGCATGCGGTATATTTTCGCGTCCAGCTCCGGCACGTTCCTCACGAAAAAGTCGTCGATGATGATCGTGCCGCCCGGCGCCGTGTCGTGGGAGTATTCGTCGCAGGCCTTCTGGGTGAGTATGACTTGAAGGTTTGGGTTGGCCGTCTTGGGATAGTCGATCTCCCCGCGCGCTATCACTACCTCCGATTTCGATGCGCCTCCCCGCGCCTCCGGGCCGTACGCCTGAGTCTGCACTGCGTTGAGGCCCTCCTCCATAAGCGCCGCGCTCTGCCCGATGATGACTGCGGCGAGAATGACGCCCTGCCCCCCGGAACCTGCCACGCGAATTTCGTAACGGTCGCCCATATCGGTCACCTCCCGGCCTTTTCGATTACCTTGTCGTATTTCTTAGTGTACTCTTCGACATTGCTGTCGAAGAAGAGCTCCCCGATCACGTACTTGCCGTCGAGTTCGTCGGGCGCCATGCCGTCCGCTTTCGCCTTCATGACGCTGCGGTCCTTGAAATAGTTGAAATTGTCCAGCGGCCGGCCCCTCTTGTTTTTGCGCCCGAACTGCGTATGGCAGTGCGTCATTATCTCTATGACCGAGAACCCGTCGTGCTGTATGCCTTTTTTGATGATGGTCTCGCACATCTGAGGCTGGGCTATGGTCGCCCTGGCGACAAAAGTGGCCCCGGCGCCTATGGCGAGCCTGCAAATGTCGAAGGGGGGATCGACGGCCCCGTATGGCGCGGTCGTCGCTATGGCGCCGATAGGGGTGGTGGGCGACGCCTGCCCGCCGGTCATGCCATAGATATTGTTGTTCATCACTATAGCGCATATCCCAATGTTCCGGCGGCACGCATGGATGAAGTGGTTTCCCCCTATGGCCGAACAGTCCCCGTCGCCCATAACGTCGATTACGGTCAGCTCGGGGTTTGAAAGCTTGACGCCCGTCGCGAACGCGAGAGACCTGCCGTGAGCCGTATGAAGCGTGCAGGAATCGATATAACCGGGCATTCGGCTCGAACAGCCTATGCCAGAGGAGATGACGGTCTTGCCGGGGTCCTTGCCAAGCGAGGTCAGCGCTCGGAGCATGGCGTGCATGATTATGCCGTGCCCGCACCCCGGACACCAGATATGGGGCATGAACTGCGATCTCAGCCACTTCATTACATCTTCTCGGGGCATGTCAAGCCACCTCCTCTATGTAGGATATTATCTGGGCGGGTTTGAAGAGCTCGCCGTTCAAGAGCGTCTTGCTGTGAGTCTCGCAATGCCCATGTATCGCGCGGTCTATCTCGAGGAACATCTGCCCCATGTTCAGCTCCGGGACTATGACGTGTTTGACGCGCGAGGCTTTCACGATGTCCTCCAACTCCCGGTCCGCGAAAGGCCAGATCGTTATCGGGCGGAAGTGTCCGACCTTCGCCCCGCGCGAGCGCAGCTCCCTGACGGCGCGCAGGGCGGAACGCGAGACGCAGCCGAACGAAACCACCAAAATTTCCGCGTCCTCGCAACCCTCCGCAGCGTATTCAACCACCTCGCTGCGGCGCTTTTCGACCTTGTCTATGATCCTGGTTATCTTCCTGTCGATGTCCGCGGCGTTGTTCGTGGGGAAACCCCAGTCGTTGGAAGTAAGGCCGGTGACGTGCCAGTGATACCCGTCTCCAAATGACGCCATCGGGGGGATGTCGTCGCAGGGGTCTGCGAGGTAAGGGATGAACTGGTCCGGCGGGACGGACGGCTTTTTCCTGTCCGTTATCTCAAGCGAGCAAGCGTCGGGGATGACTATCCTCTCCCGCATGTGGCCCACCACTTCGTCCGACAGGATCAGAACCGGCTGCCTGAAACGCTCTGACGCGTTGAACGCCTTGACTGTCAAATCGTAGCACTCCTGCACGGATGAAGGGGCGTACGCGATCGTCGCATGGTCCCCGTGCGTTCCCCACCGCGCCTGCATCACGTCGCCCTGCGAGACTTTAGTCGGCAGGCCCGTCGATGGGCCTCCCCGCTGGACGTCGACGCACACGAAGGGTATCTCGGCGATATATCCGTAACCCAGCAGTTCCTGCTTGAGCGAGAAACCTGGGCCCGACGTGCCGGTCATCGCCTTCCTGCCCGTTATCGAGGCGCCTATCGTCGCCGCGATGCCTCCGATCTCGTCCTCCATCTGGATGAACCTGCCGCCGAGTTTCGGAAGCTCCTCTGCCATGACCTCGGCAATTTCCGTCGAGGGCGTGATCGGATAACCTCCGAAAAAACGGCACCCCGCGTCTATGCCACCCATCGCTATGGCTTTGTTGCCCTGCCAGAATTCAGCCCTGGGCATGTCACTCACTCTCCTTCACCGTGATCGCAAAATCAGGGCAGACATTGTCGCACTGATGACAGCCTATGCAGTCTTCGGGCCGGGCGGGCTCGCTCTTCACCTGATCGTCGAGTTCCAATACCTTCTTCGGGCATATCCCGACGCATAAGCTGCATCCCTTGCACCACAATTTGTTGACCGAAACGCTGAAACGCTTTGCCAAACAATTCACCTTCCTCCTCCAAAAGGTACTGCCACGCGCATGTTTCAAAATGTCCGCGTATATAGTGAATATGATGAATATATCGGAAAAATATGCACAAATCAAGCCAAAAAAGATGAATCATTGATTTACGCATTTTTTGCAAAATTTGGAATGTATTCGCCAATCTGCCGGCCTGGGGCAGCCTCGCCCGTCAAAACCGGAAAGAGCCATATCCAAGCGGCAAATGTCCGCCCTCTGACGCATCGAAGCAAACCCAGGAGGATTTGGCGGGGGCTTTGGAAGCTCGGCAATGTTTCATGAGCGCGCCCAGGCTTTTCGCGCTCTTTCGTTCGCTCTTTCGGCCGCTTTTCGGTATACCATTTTCATCGACGTTATATTATAATCAGCGGGCGGCTGCGACATTTAATCTCAGCAATAAACATAGGGAGGGCTGGCCGAGTGGTCTAAGGCGGTTGACTTGAAATCAATTGTGGGGCGACCCACCGCGGGTTCGAATCCTGCGCCCTCCGCCAATATTATGCTTGCGCGTGAAAAAAAGACAACTGCGAGACGAGAGGTTGACGACATGACCAAAGACAGCGGAGCTTTCTCCCACACCTGCACGATAAGGGTCAGATACAGCGAGACCGACAAGATGGGGCTGGTATATAACTCAAACTACCTCGTCTGGTTCGAGATTGCCAGAACCGAATATTGCAGGAACCTGGGAAAGACGTATCGGGGCTGGGAGGCTCAGGGATATTTCCTTCCGCTCACGGAGTCGTACTGCCGCTACAGATTCCCGGCGGATTACGACGACGAAGTCGAGCTTTATTGCCGGGCGCCCAAAGAACAGATAAAGCCGCACAGCATCCTCTTCGAGTACAGGGTTATGATGGAGCGCGAGCTTCTGGCCGAGGGATGGACAAAACATGCTTTTGTCAACGCGGAGGGGCGCGTATACAGGAGGAACAACCAGTTTCAGCAATGGATGCTCGAGGAGGCCGGCAAAGATGGGAAAAATAACTAGGCGCGGCTCTTTCACCCTCGCTGAGATGGCCGTGGCGGTCCCCATAATGCTGATACTGATGTCTATGGCGTTTACGTCGGCGTTTCCTTCCATGAAGCGATATTCCGACCCTGAATCCGATTTCCTTATTGCGAGCGAGGTTGAAAATGCGGCGGAATGGCTTCAAAGCCTCATCCACAGAGGGCTTTCCACGCGCAGCGACTTTACCCTCACAGCCCCCAACACCGGCACCAATTCGTGGCTTTCGGTCAGGTGGGCGATCACGGGGAAAATGGAAAAATGGAGTTCAAAAATAATAACCCTCAAAAATAAAAACATCAATTCGAGCAAAGTTACGTACAGCCAAAGATTCCAAACCCTCACCCCGGCCCTCACCGTGCTGGTTTACAGCCACGACGGCAAGTACCTCACCGACTGGAGGATATCGATTTCCGCTTACGGATTTGTGGATGCTTTCCGCGATGCTTGACTAAGTCACCGTCGAGGTGTAGTATCTGCTTAAACGCGCGAAGATGATATTTGTTTTTCAAAGTTGATGCCTTGAATAATTTAAATTAATCGCCACGATGCGGGTTTTCAAGCAAGGTGTTGTCATACATCTAAAGTATGATTGAAACAGCTCGCGGCGAACGCAAAGGGGGTGCGCTTAGGTGAAGGTGACGAAACGGCTGCCCGCGCTGGCGGCGTTGGTTTTCCTCTTTTTAGCGGCAATTGCGGGCGCGGCGTATCCGCATCCGCCGAAAGAGGTGATTCTGAATTGGAATCCGCAGGGAGAGCTCACAGTCAGAGTGATACATGGAGTCGATGATCCGGGGAAGCATTTTATTTTCAAAATCACGGTCTATGTGGACAACAAAATGGCAGCAACGCGTGAATATAAGTCGCAGACGGACGCGGACGGTCTGACGGATACTTTTTCGCTCGGCGCCCTGCCGGGAGGCACGAATTTAAAAGCGGAAGCGTCGTGCATCATAATGGGCACCGCGACTGGTTCAGCGATAGTGCCATAATGAGCATCCGGAAGTTTTAGTGTGGCGGGAGGCGGCGAGAGGCGCAACCCGCCATTATTTTAGCGCAAACCGGCTTTGCCCGAAACGGATTTCTGATTTTAGAAAGGGGGGATGGATGAAAAAGCGGGGTTGAATTTATTTCAGCTAAGGTAATGTTGTTGTCATTCGTTCGATTATATTATTACGATGAAGGGAGACATGATCAGTGACTACTTTTGTGATAGGCCTCGTCATTCTGTTCGTCGGCGGGGCTGTGTACGGAAAGATCTGCGAGAATGTGATGAAGCCCGACGACAGGAAGACGCCGGCTTATGTCAAGACCGACGGCGTGGACTACGTCCCCATGCAGACGTGGAAGAACAGCTTGATAAACCTGCTCAACATAGCCGGCACCGGCCCGATCCTCGGCCCGATCCAGGGCATTCTCTTCGGCCCGGTGGCTTTCATACTCATCCCGATAGGCAATATATTGGGAGGCTCGCTGCACGACTATTTCTCGGGGATGCTGGCACTCCGCAACAACGGGTTGCAGATGCCGGACCTCGTGCAGAAATACACCAACAAAGCGGTGTACAACCTTTACAACGTTTTCGTCTGCCTGCTGATGCTCCTCGTCGGAGCGGTTTTCATATACACGCCGGGCGATCTCGCGACCACTCAGGTTTTTGGGTTCTCTGGGGCTGCGACTGCTTCCAGCACGTGGGTGGTGTATGGCGTGATTTTCGTCTACTACATCTGCGCCACCATGTTCCCGATAGACAAGCTCATAGGCAGGGTCTACCCGATTTTCGGCGCGATCCTTCTGTTTTCCGCAGTAGGAGTGTTCGTGGGTCTTTTCCTGAAGGGGTATTCCCTTCCCGAACTGACGTCGGAGAGCGTTGCCGCAGCTCATCCATTTGGCCAGAGACTGATACCCATGTTCTTCATTACTGTCGCCTGCGGCATCGTCTCCGGCTTTCACTCCACGCAGACCGCAATCATATCCCGCAGCGTCACCAGCGAGCGGCAGGGCCGCCTGACGTTCTACAACATGATGGTCCTCGAAGGGTTCATCGCCATGATATGGGCCGCTGCGGCAATAGGGGCGGTTTCAAAGGGAATTGCCAGCTCCGAGCAGCTTTTCAAGGCGCCGGCGCAGGTAGTGGGATTGGTGGCGCGCGACATGCTTGGCAGCTTCGGCGGGATGGCGGCGATCTTGGGAGTCATAGTGCTTCCCATTACCTCCGGGGATACGGCGCTTCGTTCGCTGAGGCTCATGATAGCTGATTTCACCCACCTGGATCAGAAGCCCAGCGCCAACAGGCTCAAAATATCCCTCCCCATTTTCGCGCTGGTCGCGGCGATTCTGATATGGGCGAAATTCGAGACAAACGGGTTCAATTACCTGTGGAGATATTTCGCATGGAGCAATCAGACCATCGCCATATTCGCCTTCGCGATAATATCGATCTATCTCCTTGGCAAGGGCAACAAGACTGCGGCGTTCATGTCGCTGATCCCTGGCACGTGGTACGCATTCATCACATTCACCTTCATCTGCAACGCGCCGATAGGGCTCAACATACCGATGAACATCTCCTACGGGCTGGGCACAGCTTTTGCCGTTGCGTACGCGGTGTTGGTCTACATGAAAGGCGTCAGGACATTTGAGGCTAAAATGCCCCTCGAAGCGGAAGCGATATACTGATTAGCATTTCATGAGTTTGCCCCGCAACGAAGCGGACCCGGATATCCTTTATCCGGGTTTCT
Organism: Synergistaceae bacterium; assembly: GCA_031274465.1. Classification (GTDB taxonomy): domain Bacteria; phylum Synergistota; class Synergistia; order Synergistales; family Synergistaceae; genus JAIRKI01. The sequence continues at coordinate 7,765 of JAISQC010000052.1, forward strand.
TGTTTTTGCGGCCTGTTAGCCGGTCGGCGCAGTTACAGCTGCGCCAGGTCGGCGAGGTTGAATATGGGCAGCAGCACGGCAAGGACGACGAAGCCGACCACCGCTCCCAGGATTATTATGATTATGGGCTCGGCCAGGCTCGACCACTTTTGCATGGAGCCCTGCGCGAAATCCCAGGAGTTCGCCGATATCCTGTCAAGGCACGACGGCAAGTTCCCCCCCGCCTCGCCTATCCGCACGATGGCTATTACGTCCTCGGGGTAAGAGCCCTGACGTTCGAGGCTCTGCGAAAACCTGTAGCCTTTCCTGACCTCGTCTGCCAAAAACCGCATCCTGCCCGCTTCCCTGTCCATGCCTTCGGACATCTCGAGCGCCTGCACCAAAGGCACTCCGGATTTTATCAGGGTGGATAGCTGGGAGAATACGAGCGATATGGAAAGGAGTTTCCTCACCTCGCGAAAGAAAGGCAGTGAAATTTTCTTGCCGCGCCTTTTCATGTAAATGCTCGCGCCCCATAAAATTATCGCGGCCGGTATCGCGCCGAGCTTAACTGCATCGGAAGCGGCAAGCAGGATTCTCGTGGGAATCGGCAGAGCCTGCCCGGATTTCACCACGATATCCGTCATCTGCGGGACGACGTACGTCACGAGGAAGGCGACTACGATAGTCCCGACCGCCAGCATCAGCATGGGGTAGATGAGCGCCGACTGTATCCTCCGTTTGACGGAAATCTCGCTTTGAAGGAGGGCGGCGGCTCTGTCCAAAACATCCGGCAATGACGACGAGCGTTCGCCCGCCTCCACCATGCCGACCAGCGAATCGCGAAAAACGCCCTGCGCCTTCATCGATTGCGCCAGCGACCTTCCGGACTCGACGGACTCGCGGAGCGACGCGTACACCGACTGGAGGCTCTTGTCCCTCGTCTGCTTCTGGAGGATTCCCAGGATTTCCGTGAGCGACAGCCCGCTCTGTATGAAAGTCGACAGCATCGCGCAAAAGAGGTGCTGGCTGTCTGGGCTCAAAACTTTGGGACGTTTCGCGCCTCTTTCGCCCGCCCGCTCGGGCTGCGCCGATATCGGTATGTAGCCTTCGAGGGCAAGAGACCTGAAAAGCTCGTCCTCATTGGGGGCTTCCCGCCTCATAGCCTTCTTTGCGCCCTTCGAGTCGTAAGCGGTGACCTTGAAAAGAGGCATCTATCCCTCCCCTGCCACCCGCAGGACCTCCTCCGGCGTCGTATCGCCGGCAGCCGCCCGCTCTATCCCCAGCTCCAGGAGCGTCCTCATGCCGTTTTCACGGGCGAGCGCCCTCAATGCCGACAGAGAAGCGCCCGAAGATATCGCGTCCGAGGCCTCCGGGGTTATGTCGAATTGCTCGTATAGTCCGAACCGCCCCCTGTAGCCCGAGTTCGAGCACATGTCGCAGCCTGAGCCGCGAAACGCCTGTTTGAGGCCGTATTTTTCCCTCATCGGCTCGGGCGCTTGAACTTGTTTTTTGCACTTGGGGCATATCCTGCGAACGAGGCGCTGGGCAACCACTCCCAAAAGCGACCCGGCAATGAGGTAGGGCTCTACCCCCATGTCCTTCAGTCGGGAGACCGCGCTCACGGAATCGTTGGTGTGGAGCGTCGATAGGACCAGATGCCCGGTCAGCGACGACTGCACTCCGATATGGGCGGTGTCGAAATCCCTCATCTCGCCTATCATTATTATGTCGGGGTCTTGGCGCAGGATCGAACGCAGCGCGCTCGCGAAAGTTATCCCCGCCTTCTCGTTCACCTGCACCTGCCCGACTCCCGGTATGTCGTACTCGATAGGATCCTCGACGGTGATGATGTTCACTTCCGGACGCGCCAACGCCTGGAGTATCGCATACAACGTAGTGCTCTTCCCCGACCCGGTGGGGCCGGTAAGGAGCATCATGCCGTGCGGGGCGCGCACGAGCCGCTCCAGCCTGCCGCGCTCCTCTGCAGCCATCCCCAGCTCTTCGAGCGAGAGAAGGCCGCGCGCCTTGTCGAGCAGCCTCATCACGATGCGCTCGCCGTGCTGGGTGGGAAGGGAGCTCACCCTTATATCGACCGCGCGGTCCCCGAGGGTGATTCCGATGCGACCGTCCTGAGGCACGAAACGCTCCGCTATGTCCATGTGCGCCATGACTTTTATGCGGCTGGTGACCGGCGACTGATGCCCCCTGGTCAGTTCGTAGCGGTCGCTCAGAACGCCGTCTATCCTGTACCTCACCAGCAGCTTGTTCTCGAATGGCTCCAGATGGATGTCCGT
>JAISQC010000055.1 GCA_031274465.1 Synergistaceae bacterium
AACCTCGGCATTTACGACGCGAGGTGGAGGACGCAGTTGGAACAGATATCGTCTGAAGTCCAAAACCTGCTTTTGGAGAGCGCGGCGACCGATGACGCAAACGGCTGACGCCGCCGCCCCGGTTTTGGAAAAAACCGAGGCCGACAGAACCGGGGATCTCTTTCTGGCTCTGGAGGGGCGTTTATCCCAGACCGAGCTCATAAGGATCAACGGCAGGGTGGCCCAGGTCGTGGGCCTGGTCATAGAATCGCAGGGGCCGGACGTGCAGATGGGGGATCTCTGCGAAGTCAGGTTCCGCAACCGCGACACGATACTGAGGGCGGAGGTAGTCGGCTTCAGGACGGACAGAGTGCTTTTGATGCCGCTGGGGGAGCTGTCGGATATAGGGCCTGGCTGCGACGTCCTCTCGCTGGGGCGCCCGCTTGGCGTAAACGTCTCCCACGCGCTCCTCGGCAGGGTGCTCGACGGCTTGGGGAATCCGCTCGACTCGCTGGGGCCGGTGCCCGCCGCAAATTATTATCCGTTGATGTCCAGCCCGCCGCACCCTCTGAGGCGGCAGATGGTCGAGTCCCCGCTGTCCGTCGGAGTAAAGGTGATCGACGGGCTTCTGACATTGGGGCAAGGGCAGCGCGTCGGGATATTCGCAGGGTCCGGCGTCGGGAAGAGCGTGCTTTTGGGCATGATGGCGCGAAATACGGAAGCGGACGTAAACGTGATAGCGCTTGTCGGCGAACGGGGCAGGGAAGTGAAGGAGTTTCTGGAGCGCGACCTCGGGGAGGAGGGGCTCGCCCGTTCCGTGGTGGTGGTGGCGACATCGGACCAACCCCCGCTTGTGCGCCTGAAGGCGGCGCTCACGGCTACCGCGATAGCCGAATATTTCAGGGACGAGGGCAACAATGTCCTCTTGATGATGGATTCGGTGACGCGCGTCGCGATGGCCCAGCGCGACGTAGGGCTGGCGATAGGGGAGCCTCCGGCGACGAGGGGATACACCCCGTCGGTTTTCGCCTTTCTCCCGCGCCTGTTGGAAAGGGCGGGCGCCGGCGAACGCGGCAGCATCACCGCGATATACTCCGTGTTGGTCGAGGGCGACGACATGAACGAGCCGATCGCCGACGCCGTGCGCGGGATACTCGACGGGCACCTCGTCCTGAGCAGGCAGCTCGCGGCGAGGTACCACTATCCGTCGGTGGACGTCCAGAGGAGCATAAGCCGCGTCATGTCGAGCGTTGTGTCTCCCGAGCAGAACGCTGCGGCCGGAAGGGTGAGGGAGTTGCTCGCCATTTTCGAAGAGGCGCAGGACCTTATAAATATAGGGGCGTACAAGGCCGGAAGCAACCCAAAGGTCGATTGGGCGCTGAAGCACTTGGAAACGGTGGACAGTTTTTTAAGGCAGGGCATAGGGGAAAATTTCCCGTTCGACGAGACGGTGAGCCGGCTTCTCGAGCTGGCGCCGTACCAGTAGGCGGGAGGAGCGAAAGGGCAGCGCCATGGGCAAGGAAGTCGCGCGTTTCAATAAAATCCTGCACGTCCGGGCTGTCGAGCGCGAGCTCACCCAGAACGAGCTGGCCGGCCGGCTGCAGGAGGAAGGGGCAATACTCGAGCGGATAAACGCGCTGGAAGAGGACCGCGACAGCGCGCTCGCCGATTTCTGCGCCGGCAGGGGCGAACCCGTATCGCCTCAGCAGATGTGGCTGGAGAGGCAGAACATCGACGTCATGGAGAGCGGGCTCTGCGACGGCAGGCACGCGCTGGAGGAATGCCGGTTCAAGATAGAGGAGACTAGGGCGGAGCTGGTCGAGAAGCACCAGAACGTGCAGCTCATGGAGCGTTTCGTCGATAGGCTTAAGGAACGGGCGCATAAAGAAATGATAGACTTGGAGCAAAAAAACCTGGACGACATCACGTCGATGAGATACAGGCTGAACATGCAGAAGGAGGCTAAGCCGTGAGACAGCCCATTGCCGGCATCACAAGAGTGTTGGGGCGCATCAGGGAGATAGAGGCTATGGTCTATCCGGCTCCCCCCACGAGCTCGGAGGAATCGAAACCTGCCGAGCGGTTCGAAAAGGTACTGGAGGAAGTGTTGGACGATCCATACGAGGACGCCGGCGACGAGGGTCGTGAGATCGAGATACCTTCGGGACTGAGTGAGCGCATGGCGATGTGGGAGGACGACATTCAGGAGCTGTGCGAAAAGTATCAGGTCGATCCGGACCTTGCCCGCGCCGTGATGAGGATGGAGAGCGGGGGCAACCCCAACGCGATATCGAGCGCAGGCGCGATAGGGCTGATGCAGCTTATGCCCGGGACCGCGCGAGGCCTTGGCGTCGATCCGAAAAACCCGAGGAGAAATATCGAGGGCGGCATCAAATATCTGGCCCAACTGTCCGATAAATATGACGGGGATTATGTGAAGACGCTTGCCGCTTACAACGCTGGTTCCGGCAGGGTGGATTCCTACGGCGGAGTGCCGCCTTTTCCGGAAACGCAGCGTTACGTTAAGAATGTGCTCGCTCTTTACCGAAAATATTCCAGGGGCGATTGACGATGGCCGATTTGATGGAAAAAGACGCAATAGACGAATCCGCAACCCCTGACCCAAGGCCCGCCCGCGACACCGGCAAGCCTGGGAAAAAGAAGAAAGGCAAAAGAGGCTGCGGATTTTTTCTTGTCCTCATGCTGCTCGCGATTGGGCTTGCTGCGGGGCTTCAGGCTAGCGGGGGCGTGGACCTGCGCCCGTACGTTTACCCGATAGTCCCGCACATACCGGGCGTCGGGCAGGAGCTGGCGGGCCTGCTCGCCATACCCGAGAAATACGCGTTGACCGCAGCCGAGCGCAGGAGGATAGAGCTGGACGAGTGGGAGGCCCGTATAGCCGAATCGGCCCGCTCCCTCGATGAAATGGAGCGGAATTTGAGCGCCCTGTCGGGCGATCTCGCGGAGAAAGAGCAGTCGCTGGACGCGCAGAGGGATGAGGTAGCGGCCAGGCTTGAGGCGTTGAGCAACGACATGGCGGGGCGGGGGATCGGATTAGGGGCCGAGCCTCCGGGCAGCGCCGACAAATCGGCGATAGATGAGACGATCAGGACCTTTCAGGACATGTCGCCACGCAACGCGGCGGCGATACTCGAAAAATTGGACGAAAATCTGGCGGTGTCGATTTTAGACGGTCTGCCCCAGGACGCGAGAGGCACATTGCTCGGGCGCATGGATGCCGAGGTAGCGGCGAGGCTGACGGAACAGCTCACTGAATTGCAGAGGAGAAAGCAGCGGCAATAAATTTCACGGCGCGGCGTTTCTCCCTGGAAGGGGAGATTTGAAATGGCTGTTCAGGCAGCGGCTCCATCGGCGGCGGAGTTCATCCAGGCGACGTCCGGCCCGCAGGTTGGGGCGGACGCAACCGGCAGGGGAGGCCCAGCACGGGGCGGAAACGGATCGGCCCCGGCATTCAAAAAGATGCTCGCGGCCATGAGGAGCGCCAAGCAAGAGCTAGCCCCACAGCAGGGGGAGGCCAAAGCGATAAGCCTATGCGGCGTCGCTGGCGGCGAATGCGCCGCAATTCCGGCAGACATCACAATGGAAATGACCCTTGGCGGCGAAATTGCGCAGGACGGCAAGCTGAACCCGCCCGAGTTCAAAAAAGGCCGGTTCGACCCCGACGTGATGCTGGGGGAAAAGACCGAAGGCGAGGCGCGGGAAGGCGCTCCTAAAATCGGCGAGGTCCCCGCAGATCAGAAAGACAGTGGCGCGGAATCCGCCACAGAGCCCGCATCGGCCATGGCCGATGCCCTTATTTTAGCCGAAGCGGCGAGGCCGGATCCCGAAACGGATGCCCCCGTCATTTCCGGCGAAACTCCGATGGATGAAAAAATCCGCGAAAATGCGGAACATGACGCTCTTTTGAAAGGAGCGGGAGATGAGGGCGCCCCAAGCGGCCCGCGCCTTGGCGCGTTCGCGCGCGCCCTGGATGCCGAGGTTGCGGCGGCACCAGCGCCGGACACGCGGGAACGCACCGGAGAGCCCGAAACCAGCCATGAGGCCGAGCCGCAAGTCGCCTCCACGCCCGGCGTGACGCCGGAAAAACCCGGCGAAGAGGGCAAGGGCGGCAAAAGCGGCGAGGACGCTTCCGGCAGGGAAAAAACGGGCAACGCGGCGCCAGTCGAGGACACTCTGCGGAGTGGCGCGAAGCGGGCGGCCTCGGATCACGCTACTGCGCCGGTCGGCGCTGACCGGCGGCCGGACCGCGAGCAGGAGCTGCGGTTGGCCCCTGCGGCAGATCAGGCGCAAGCGGCGGATTCCAGCGCGGCGCGCGCAGACGCCCCGCCCGTTCCCCATGCGCCGATGACTTATGTCCTGAGCCAGGGAAACGCGTTTGGGGACGGGCTAGTATCGCTGGTCACGCTCATGAGAAGCGACGGCGCCGTCGAAGCGCATATGGTGGTGGAGCCTCCGGCGCTCGGGAGGGTTGACATATCCCTCAACTCGACGCAAAACGGCGTCGAGGCCGCTTTCAGGGTGGACAACGATGAATTGAAGCGGATGGTGCAATCTCAGTTGGATTCTTTGAAGGGTTCTTTGGAGGCTCAGGGTATTCATGTTTCGGGCCTGACAGTCGATATTAGAAATAGCGAGGGCCGAAACGG